>NZ_JBVVQU010000019.1:99402-114496 GCF_055811555.1 Mesorhizobium sp. WSM4813 | reverse complement strand
GGCAAAATGATGCGTGCAGGCTGGAACGATGCTTATCTCTTCCAGCTCATGACTCAAATGCGATAGCCCTGCCCTCGAGGGGGGAGATGGCCGGCAGGCCAGAGGGGGGCGCTGTCCCGCGGACTTACAACAATCAGACAGAAATCAGACAGAATCGCAAACCCTTCACAGAGTACGACGCAGAATCCAGAGGCTGGCGATCCTTCGCGCCCCCCTCTGCCCTGCCGGGCATCTCCCCCAAGGGGGGAGATTTGCAATTTGGCCGACGGCGCCTCTCCTGTGACGAGGGCGTCTACGCCGGTTGGCCTTCCGGGTCGAATGCCGGACGGCTGGTGTTGATCAGCAGCGAGATGCAGGCTGCGGCTATTGCCGTCATGCCGGCGATGAGGAAGGCAAGCTCGTAATTGCCCTGCAATTCACGCATGGTGCCGCCGAAGAAGGCGGCGGCCGCCGCGCCCACCTGATGGCCGGCGACGATCCAGCCGAAGACGATCGGCCCACTGCGGTCGCCGAACGCCTCGTTCGACAGCCTGAGCGTCGGTGGCACGGTGGCGATCCAGTCCAATCCGTAGAGCACGGCGAAGATGATCAGGCTGGTCGACGAAAAACCGGAATAAGGCAGGTAGATCAGCGACAGGCCGCGGATCGCATAATAGACGCCGAGCAGCTTGCGCGGGTCGAAGCGGTCGGTGAGCCAGCCCGACAGCGTCGTGCCGATCAGGTCGAAGATGCCCATCAGCGACAGCAGGCCGGCAGCTTGCACCTGGCCGATGCCCATGTCTCCGCAAAACGCGATCAGGTGCGTGCCGACCAGTCCGTTGGTGGTGAAGCCGCAGATGAAGAAGGTGGCGAACAGATACCAGAACACGCGGGTGCCGGCGGCACGGCGCAGCGTGCTGAGTGTGTGGGTGAGAAAATTGCCCTGCGAGGCCGGCGGAACCGGCGGCACGTCGTCGGCGTCCGCACCGTAGCGCACCATGCCGATCGAGGACGGACGCTCCGGCACCAGCAGCCAGACCAGCGGCACCAGGCAGGCAGTGGCCACCGCAATGGCGATGGCGACCGGCTTCCAGCCGCCCGATTGGGCGAGCGCGGCGAGCAGCGGCAGAAACACCAGCAGGCCGGTGGCGGCGGAGGCCGACATCAGGCCCATCACCAAGCCGCGATTGGTCTTGAACCAGCGATTGACGATAGTGGCGCCAAGCACCGTGGCGACCGCGCCGGAACCGACGCCGGAGAACACGCCCCAGGTGAGGAGCAGGTGCCACGGCTCCGTCATCAACAGGCTGAGCGCCGTCGAACCCGACATCACCACCAGCGACGCCAGCAGCGTGCGGCGCAGCCCGATCCGTTCCATCAGTGCCGCGGCAAACGGCCCGGTCAGGCCGTAGAGGAAGATGCCGATGGCCGCGGCGAGCGAAACGACATCGCGCCGCCAGCCGAAACTCTCCTCCAGCGGCAGCATCATGACGGCCGGCGCCGATCGCAGGCCCGCCGCGATCAGCAGACAGAGGAAAATGACGGCGACCACGACGAAAGCGTAGCGCTGGCCAAACGGACGGGATTGAGTTATCATGTTACTGACCGGTACGTTGCGATGCACCGAGGTATACGTACCGATCGGTAACATTGTCAAGCAGGCAACGGCACGTCCTAGATGAAAAGCATTGAACCAACGATCAGAGCGGATGAACCGCCGCGCGCCGGCGAAAAAATCCTTCGCGTTGCCCGCGACCTGTTTTACCGGCAAGGCATCAGGGCGATCGGCGTCGACGAGATCGTGCGGCGCGCCGGTGTCACCAAGCCCAGCCTCTATCGCAGCTTTCCCTCCAAGGACGAATTGGCCGCATCGTATCTTAGGCAATACGACCTCGAGTTCTGGGCCCGCTTCGACGAGGCGGTGGCTGCCCATCCCGGCGATCCGCGCGCGCAGATCGCCGCCTTCCTGACCCGCATCGGCAAGCGCACGCAAAAGCCAGACTATCGCGGCTGCGGCATGACCAATGCGGCCGTCGAATATCCCGAACGCGGCCATCCTGCCCGCGTCGTGAGTGAGGCCAACAAGCAGGAATTGCGACGACGCCTGCGCGCCATGGCGGCGGCGATGGGTGCTGGCGACGCCGATACGCTGGGCGACGGGCTGCTGCTTCTGATCGAGGGCGCCTATATCAGCGGCCAGTTGTTCGGTGCCGGCGGACCGGCGAAGTCCGTGGCCCGCAACGCCGACCTGCTGATCGAAGCGAGCTTGAAGAAATAGCGTTTCACGATACCTTGCGGCGGCCCCGAAACGGAGTTGTCCGCGATGCGTAGCCTTTTGATGATGCCGCTTGCCCTCTCCGGCCTCTGCCAGGCGGCCCTGGCCGGCGACATTTTCAGCGCCTACACCGATCTCGACTGGAAGAAGGACTGCGTGACCTATGCGCAGGCGGAAGTAGGCGACGGCGACTGGGCCAGTCTTGTTTGCTCGGGCTATCGCGGCTACCCGGTACTGATCTCCTATGACGATGCCCGGGAATCGCTGTTCTATGGTTTTCCCTCCAGCGACATGACCGCGGTCTGGGAAAGTTTTATCGCCTTCAATTCGGCTGCACCCAAACTCGAGTGGCGCATCGAGACGAACGGCGATCTTGCCGTCCCCTTCGCGGTCATCCACCGTCGCTCGATCAGCAATCCTGAGGACGAGAGCAAATCGACCGAGGTACTGATGGTCGCCAAGGTCTCCCAGCCAGAGAAGTATGAGGGCTGCACGGTCGGACTGGTGCTGGCCACCGGCAATCCGGCCGCCAACGACCAGGCCCGCAAGCTCGCCGACGAGAAGGCACGCAGCTTTGCCTGCGTCGAGGACATGCGCGTGATGGTCGGCGACGTACCCGCTTTCGGCCGCGTCGACAATTAGTGGTGGGGAGGAAGAGCGTAGCAATGGCCGCCCTTCGGCGATCCTTCACGCCCCCCTCTGTCCTGCCAGACATCTCCCCCACAAGGAGGGAGATCGGCTGCCATCTTGGCTTTCGCCAATCTCCAATGCTGAAAGAGACACGGGGCGGCGAAGCTGCCAATCTCCCCCCAAGTGGGGGAGATGCCCGGTAGGGCAGAGGGGGGCGCTGTCCCGCCGACGTCTCGCAATTTTGAAAGCGCTGGGCCTACTTGCTTGCCTTGGCGCGTTCGATCGCCTCGACGATCATCTTCCTGGCATAGGCGGCGTCGTGCCAGCCTTCGATCTTGACCCATTTGCCGGGTTCGAGATCCTTGTAGTGCTCGAAGAAGTGCTGCACCTGCTGCCGGGTGATATCGGGCAGGTGCGTGTATTCGGTGACGTTCTCGTAGCGCAGCGTCAGCTTGGGTGAAGGCACCGCGATGATCTTTTCGTCCAGACCGGAATTATCCTCCATCACCAGCACGCCGATCGGCCGCACATTGATGACGCAGCCCGGCACCAGCGCGCGCGTGTTGCAGACCAGCACGTCGATCGGGTCGCCGTCACCTGACAGCGTGTGCGGCACGAAGCCGTAATTGCCGGGATAACGCATCGAGGTGTGCAGGAAGCGGTCGACGAACAGCGTGCCGGCCTCCTTGTCCATCTCGTACTTGATCGGCTCGCCGCCGATCGGCACCTCGATGATGACGTTGATGTCCTCCGGCGGGTTCTTTCCGATGGCGATGGCTTCGATACGCATGGCTTTTGTCCCTCTTTCGATTGGAGACCGATAGCGGGCAGCGGCGCATGGTGCAATGCGGCGAATGGTACTGAAAGCAGCTGAGGGATGTTAGCGAGAGGCGTGTCGAGCCGTCATTCCCAGACGAAGGCGACCTTCTTCAGAGCCTTCTGTTCGAAGATCTCGACACCCTCGGCGACGTCGCGGCCGCCGGCGCCGGCATAGAAGGTGAGCGCGTTCTGGTTATCCTCCAGCGCCCACACCACCATGCCTTTCAGGCCATGATCCGCCAGTCGCGCCCGTGCGGCCGAGAATAGCCGGCTGCCGAGCCCGATGCCCTGGTATTCCGGGCGGACGTAAAGTTCGTAGATCTCGCCCTGCTGCTTGAGCTCGCGGGCGCGGTTCTTGCCGATCGTGGCGTAGCCGGCGACCTTGCCGCCGATCTCGACGACCAGGACGGTGGCGGCACGACGGATGGCGTTCGCCCACCAGTCGGCGCCGCGGCGGTTGATCATCGATGTCAAGGTGCGATGCGGGATGATGCCGGAGTAGGCGCCGCGCCAGGCCAGCAGGTGCACGTCGGCGATGGCGCTTGCGTCGCGCGGCTCGGCTTTCCTGATGTCGATACTCAGCGTCTTCATGATTGGTTAACCATAAACCCGCATCGCCCGATTGCAAGAGTCCGGTCAGCGGCTCCCAAGCTTTCGCACAGACGATGGACGTGCCGTTGAGTGCTGAAGGAAGCCGTTCGTAACGACTCAGATTTCGACCAGATGGTCGTCCAGCTCGTTGGCGTCGCCGCTAGAAACCGGGAAATGCTCGGCCAGCACCGCACCCGTCGCTTCGATCGCCTTGATAAAGCCGTCGGCGAGACGATCGTCGCGGGCATGCGCGGTAAGGTCGCGGACGACGCCGTCCCAGACATGCTGGCCGACACGGCTGTCGATGCCGCTGTCGGCGATCACTTCGGCGTAGTGCTCGGCAATCGAAACGAAGACCAGCACGCCGGTGCGCGCCGTGGTGCGGTGGACGTTGCGGGCGAGGAACTGCTTTATCGCATTGGCGTGCGCGGCCTGGTAGCGCAGCCGCCTCGGCACCAGGTGGATGCGCAAGCCGGGCAGCGCCCACAACAGGACAAGCACCGAGGCGAGCGCCAGAAGCTGCGCGATGACGAAATGCGGCAAGCGGATCGACAGCCACCACGCTTCCAGCCCGTAACTGACGGCAAGGCTGACGACGAGCATGGCCAGCGTCGCCATGAAGGCCGCCGGAAAGAAATAGCCGTCGCTGGCATAGGCCACGACGCAGTAGATTTCGCCATCGGTCTTTGATTCGGCGGCGCGGATCGCTTTGGCGATGCGGTCATGATCCCCGGGGCAGATCGGTCGTGTTGCCATGTCGTGTCTCACCAGCTTCCTGAAGAACCGCCACCACCGGACGAGCCGCCGCCGCCCGAAAACCCGCCGCCGCTACCGCCCGACGACCAGCCGCCGCCGGAACGGCCCGATGACCAGCCGCTGCCGGTGCCGGTTGTCCAGACGCCGCCCGAGGACGCGGAACCCGACCTTTGACCATAACGAAACGTCATGCCCAGCCATTTATACACGCCCGGCGACAGTTTCGTGCCGAAGATCGGCGGCAGGAACGCCATCGCCAGGCCACCTAAAAACAGCGTCGCCCACACGATGATGAACAGCGCGATGATGGGATCGATGGAATTGTTGTCCGCCGGATTGCGGGTCCCGCGCGCTTCCAGTTCTTCCGGATTGCCTTCCAGCACCATGACCATGTCGTCGACGGCCTTGGCTATGCCGCCGGAGAAGTCGCCGGCGCGGAAGGCCGGCACCATGTCGTTTTCGATGATCAGCCTGGTGTGCAGGTCGGTCAGCGTGCCTTCCAGCCCGTAGCCGACCTCGATCCGCATCTTGCGGTCGTTGTTGGCGACCAGCAAAAGCACGCCATTGTCCTCGCCGGCCTGGCCGAGCTTCCAGGCACGGAACAGCCGGTTGGCGTAGGGCTCGATCTCCTCGCCGTCGAGGCTAGGAACCGTCGCGACGACGATCTGGTCAGAGGTCTTGGCCTCGAAATCGGCAAGCTTCCGGGTCAGCGCCGCTTCGGTCGCGGCATCGATGAGACCGGCATTGTCGACGACCCGCCCAGTCAGAACCGGCAGTTCGGCCGCAAGAGCGGTGAAACCGACAAGCAGCAGCACCGCCAAGGCAACCAAGGCAGCGCCGATTGTCGCGGCAAAACGGCTGGAAGCTGGTGAACTGATGGCGCGTCTTGTCATGTCGTCACCAGCTTCCAGATGAGCCGCCGCCGCCGGACGAGCCACCGCCGCCTGAAAAGCCGCCACCGCCTGAGGACCAGCCTCCCCCGCCGGAACTTCCCGACCAACTGCTGGAAGATCGCCGGCTCGGCTCGAAGGTCATGCCCAGCCAGCGATAGCGGCCAGGACCGATCCTCCGGCCGAAGATCGGCGGCAGGATGGAGGCGGCGATACTGCCGAAGAAGATGATCGCCCAGATGCTTATGAAGATCGCAAAGAACAGATCGTCGGTGTTGAATGGCGGCTGCTGGTTGCGTTCGCCGCGCGCTTCCAGCCCTTCCGGATTGCCTTCCAGCACCATGACCATGTCGTCTACGGCCTTGGCTATGCCGCCGGAGAAGTCGCCGGCGCGGAAGGCCGGCACCATGTCGTTTTCGATGATCAGCCTGGTGTGCAGGTCGGTCAGCGCGCCTTCCAGCCCATAGCCGACCTCGATGCGCATCTTGCGGTCGTTCTTGGCGACCAGCAGAAGCACGCCATTGTCCGCGCCGGCCTGGCCGAGCTTCCAGGCGCGAAACAGCCGATTGGCGTAGGGTTCGATCTCCTCGCCGTCGAGGCTAGGAACCGTCGCGACGACGATCTGGTCAGAGCTCTTGGCTTCGAAATCCGCAAGCTTCCGGGTCAGCGCCGCCTCGGTCGCGGCATCGATGATGCCGGCATTGTCGACAACCCGCCCGGTGAGGGCAGGCAATTCGGCGGCGAAAGCGGTGAGCGGGAGGAAGAGAAGGCTTAGAATGACATACAGAAATGCCAGGCCGGCGTTCCTTCGCGCCCCCCTCTGTCCTGCCGGACATCTCCCCCACTTGGGGGGAGATCGGATGTCATTCCTGCCTTCGCCAATCTCCAACGTTGCAAGATTCGCGGCGGGGTCGAAGCTGCAAATCTCCCCCCATGAGGGGGAGATGTCCGGCAGGACAGAGGGGGGTGGGACGGAGTACAAGGCCAACGGGGATCAGACCCGCTAAGCGCCGATCACCCGCCCTGCTGCGTGCCGAAATCGACCTTCGGCGTCTGCATCTTGTCTTCCTCGATGGTGAAGTTGGCGAACGGCTGATTGCCGCGGAACCACAGGGTCGCCCAAATCACCGATGGGAAGGTCTTCAGCGTCAGATTGTACTCCTGCACCGCCTGGATATAGTCGCGCCGGGCGACCGCGATGCGGTTCTCGGTGCCTTCGAGCTGCGCCTGCAGCGCCAGAAAATTCTGGTTGGCCTTGAGGTCCGGATAATTCTCCACCACCGCCAGCAACCGCGACAGCGCGCTGGTCAGGCCGGCTTGACTGTCCTGGAATCTCTTGACGGCTTCCGGATTGCTCAGCGTTTCCGGCGTCACCGTCACTTGCGTCGCCTTGGCGCGCGCCTCAACCACAGCATCGAGCGTATCCTTCTCGTGCGCGGCATAGCCCTTGACCGTCTCGACCAGGTTGGGAATGAGATCGGCGCGGCGCTGGTACTGGTTCAGCACCTGGCTCCATGCGGCTTTGGCGTTTTCCTCCGCCGTCGGAATGGTGTTGTAGCCGCAGCCGGCAAGCAGCGGCAGCACGATCGCCATCATCAGCAAGGCAGGCAAATTGCGGAAGACGAAAGGGGAGGAAAGGGCAAGCATGGAAATATCCCTCAATAAGACTGACGGGCGAAGCAGTACCACAATCCGCGCGCAAGAACATGATCTCAACCTGGGAGCCTTACTGGTTCTTTATCATCCACTGCCAGGCCCTGTGATTGGCCGGGCGAACAGGTTAAAGTCGCCGCGAAAACAGGACATCGCCATGGCGAAACGCCAGGACAGCGACGACGAATCGCGCCGCATCATCGAGCGCGTGGCACGTGAAACCGACCCGGGCGGCGCCTCGTTCATTGGGCGGACCGCGAAGGGCGCGCGCGATCACGTCACTGCTGCAGACGCCGACCAGTCGGACCCGATCGAATATTGGGGCACGCGCATTGGCCGGGCGCTAGGGCTCATTATCGCCATTGGCCTGTTGATCTGGCTCGTGGTTTTCATCAGCCAAAGTTAGGAACCTCGTGAGCACCGAAGAACACGACGCGCCGCGCGCGGTCATCGTCATTTCCAGCCATGTCGCGCGCGGCTCGGTCGGCAACCGCGCCGCGGTCTTTGCGCTGGAGACGCTGGGCTTTCCGGTGTGGGCGGTGCCGACCGTCATCCTGCCCTGGCATCCGGGCCATGGGCGGGCGACGCGCATTGTGCCGCCGCTCGATCAATTCAGGGCGCTGATGGCCGATCTCGAGCGCGCGCCGTGGCTGGGCGAGGTCGGCGCGGTGCTGTCCGGCTATCTCGGCGAAGGCGGCCAGGCCGACGCCGTCGCCTCGCTGGTCGGCGCGGTCAAGGCGAAGACGCCGGATGCCGTCTATATCTGCGATCCGGTGATGGGCGATTCGGGCGGGCTCTATGTGCCGGGGACGACCGCCATTGCCATGCGCGACCGGCTGATGCCGATCGCCGACATCGCCACGCCCAACCGCTACGAGTTGGAGTGGATGGCGGGAGCGCCGCTGGCCGACCTGAAAGCGGTGATGGCGGCCGCCCTTCATGCCGGGCCGTCGACCATGCTGGTCACTTCGGCGCCGGCGATGATGGCCGGCGGCACCGGCAATCTGCTGCTCAACGGCAATCAGGCGCTGCTCGCCGAACATCGCCTCATCGAAAAGCCGCCCAATGGGCTCGGCGACCTGACGGCGGCCGTCTATCTGGCGCGCACGCTGTCCGGCCAGCCGGCGATCAAGGCACTGCAGTCGACCACGGCGGCGGTCTACGAGATCCTGGCGCGCACCGCCAAGCGCGGCGGCGACGAATTGCAGCTCGAAACCGACGCGCAGAGCCTGTCGCACCCAATGGCGATGGTGCAGCTTCGCCATCTCCTGCATCCGGGACGGGACAAAAGAGCGTGACTGTCGTCGGTGTCGACGGTTGCAGGGCCGGCTGGATCTCCGTTCGCCGCGATCCCGGTTCGACACCTCGTAACCCCGGCGCAGCACCTTCGGCAGCCGTTTTTCCAAGCTTCGCAGCACTGCTCGACGCATTGCCGGCAGATGCGACGGTCGCCGTCGACATGCCGATCGGCCTGCCCGATCTTTCGCAAAACGGCGGACGCGGGCCGGAGGCGCTGGTGCGGCCGCTGCTTGGTAACAGGCAATCCAGCGTCTTCGCTATCCCCTCGCGTGCGGCGCTTTACGCGCATACGGATGGCTTCACCACGATCGAGGCCTGGTACGCCGCGCATCGCCAGGCGAGTGAAGTGGCGAAGGCGACCTCCAATCCGCCGCGCGGCGTCTCGATCCAGGCCTTCGGCATCTTTGCCAAGATCCGCGAGATCGATGCCGTGCTGATCGCGCGTCCCGAACTGCGCAGCCGCGTCTTCGAATCGCACCCGGAAGTCGCCTTCTGCCGGCTGAACGACGATCAGGCAATGCGTTTGCCGAAGAAGATCAAGGCCGCCGTCAACCCGGCCGGCATGGCGGAACGCAAGGCGCTGCTTTGCCGGCACGGTTATATCAGGGGCTTTCTCGATCAGACGCCGCCGCGAGGCGCTGCCGCCGATGACTTTCTCGACGCCGCAGTGATGATGCTGATCGCCGGCCGCATCGCCAGCGGCGAGGCAAGGCCGTTTCCGGATCCGCCGCTCGCCGACCGTTTTGGCATCCCTGTCGCCATTTGGGCATGACAATCTGGCTTGCAAGGACATTGGCCCTCCGAGCCGAGCGTGCCTGTTGCAGCCAGCCATCTGCGATTCGGCATTGCTCGCGACCGGCTTTTGCCGCTAGAGCCTTCCTGACTTAAAAGAGCTGCCGCCTAACCCGGAAAGGCTCCAGACGCCGCTTATGCCTCATCTCCCCGATCACCTTCTCGCCGGCTATCGCAATTTCATGAGCGGCCGCTATCTCGCCGAAAGCGGACGCTATCGCTCGCTCGCCCGCGAGGGCCAGTCCCCCGAAACGATGATCATTGCCTGCTGCGACTCCCGCGCCGCCCCCGAGGCGATCTTCGACGCTGGGCCCGGCGAACTCTTCGTGCTGCGCAATGTCGGCAATCTGGTACCGCCCTATGCGCCCGACGACCAGTTCCACTCGACCTCGGCGGCGCTCGAGTTCGCCGTGCAAAGCCTTAAGGTCAAGAATATCGTGGTGATGGGCCATGGCCGCTGCGGCGGCATCCGCGCGGCACTCGACCCCACGGCCACGCCCCTGTCGCCCGGCGACTTCATCGGCAAATGGATGAGCCTGATTGCGCCGGCGGCCGAGACCGTGTCTTCCAGCACGTTCATGACGGCAACGGAGCGTCAGACCGCGCTGGAACGCATCTCGATCCGCTATTCGATCGCCAATCTCAGGACCTTTCCTTGCGTCTCGATCCTGGAAGGCAAAGGACGGCTGTCGCTGCATGGCGCCTGGTTCGACATCTCGACCGGCGAGCTCTGGGTGATGAACAAGGACACCGGTGATTTCGAGCGGCCGGAGACGACATAGGAGGATTGCATGGCATGCCATTCGATCGCTTTGGCCGCAGCGGCCCTGCTGTTTTCAGTCGTGTCCGCCCGCGCCGATGACGGCGCGCTTATCGGCCGCTGGTATGCGGCGCTGCTGGTCGCCGATCGCACCGAATTGTCGGATCTGCTTGCCGACGACGTTCGGATAAAACTCGACGACCTCAGCGTCGTCCAGACCAAGCAGGAATTCATCGCCTCGATCGACGACTGGAAGGGCGCTGTCGCCGGGGCTGAAATCCGGCATCGGATCAAGAAGACCGAAGGCGGCGTCACCACGGTGATCGCCTGCTATGATTTCCCCAACAACGACATGCTGATGCAGGAAACCTTCGCGATTGCCGACAACCGCATCACCGCCAGTTCACAGGCGGCGATCGCGGAAAACTGCGACGGCTACTGAGCGGCCGCGATATTGCGTGCGGCAAGCCGCCGCCTTACATCGGTGGTGATCCCGCCCTTGCCTCCACAGACACTCAGCGAAAGCCCCTCACTTAACGAAAGATTTGCCATGCCGTCCGCCGTCGACCTCGCCGCCCATCCGCTGACCACCTGGCAAGGGCCGCTCGGCCTGCCCGATTTCACCCGCATCGGCGACGGCGATTTTTCTCCGGTTTTCAATGCGGCACTGACGGCGCATGAGGCGGAGATCGAGGCAATATCAGGCAATGCCGAGACGCCGACCGTTGAGAATACACTCGCGGCGCTCGAGCTTAGCGGCGAGGCGCTTGACCATGTATCGTCGATCTTCTGGTGCCGCGCCGGCGCCCACACCAACGAAGCGATCCAGGCGCTGGAGCGCGAGATCTCGCCAAAAATGTCCAGGCATTTCTCGGCGATCTCGATGAACGAGAGGCTGTTTGCCCGCATCGACGATCTCTACCAGCGCCGGGAAGCCTTGAACCTCGATGCCGAGACGCTGTGGGTGCTGGAAAAGACCTGGAAAAATTTCGTCCGCTCCGGCGCCAAGCTCGACGCCGAGGGCAAGAAGCGGCTGGCGGCGATCAATGAGGAACTGTCGTCGCTCGGCACGACGTTCGGCCAGAACCTGCTTGCCGACGAGCGCGACTGGGTGCTGTTCCTCGACGAGGCTGACCTTGCCGGCCTGCCGGAGTTCCTGAAAAGCGCGATGGCCGAGGCCGCCGAGATGCGCGGCCAGAAGGGCCGCTATGCCGTCACCCTGTCACGCTCGATCTACGAGCCGTTCTCGACCTTCTCCGAGCGCCGCGACCTGCGCGAGATCGCCTTCCGCGCCTTCACCATGCGCGGCCAGAATGGCGGCGCCACCGACAACACCGCCGTGGTGCGCAATATGCTGCGCCTGCGCGCCGAAAAGGCGAAGCTGCTCGGCTACGCTTCCTACGCCGCCCTGAAACTCGACGACACCATGGCAAAGACGCCGGAGGCGGTGCATACGCTGCTCGATCCGGTCTGGGCAAAGGCTCTGGAAAAGGCCGCACGCGACCAGGCCGAGTTGCAGCGGTTGGCGGCCGAGGCCGGCAGCAACGAAGAATTCGCCGCCTGGGACTGGCGCTTCTATCAGGAGAAGCTGCGCGCCGAGAAATTCGCCTTCGATGAGGCCGAGCTGAAGCCCTATCTGCAGCTCGACCGCATCATCGAAGCCTGCTTCGACGTGGCGACAAAATTGTTCGGCATCACCTTCGAGGAAAAGAAAGGCATTGCCACCTGGCATCCGGAAGCACGTGTTTTCGTCGTCAGGAATCCCGACGGCAGCGAGCGTGGGCTGTTCCTGGCCGACTATTTCGCGCGGCCGTCGAAACGCTCCGGCGCCTGGATGAGCGCGCTGAAATCCGGCTACAAGCTTGGCCATGGCTCCAAGCCGGTCATCTACAACATCATGAATTTCGCCAAGCCGCCGGAGGGCGAGGCAGCGCTTTTGTCGGTCGACGAGGCCAAGACCCTGTTCCACGAATTCGGTCATGCGCTGCATGGCATGCTGACCGACGTCACCTGGCCATCGGTCGCGGGCACCTCGGTCAGCCGCGATTTCGTCGAACTGCCTTCGCAGCTCTACGAGCACTGGCTGACCGTGCCGGCGGTGCTGGAAAAACATGCGCTGCATGTGAAGACAGGCAAGCCGATGCCGAAGGCGCTGGTCGACAAGATGCTGGCGGCGCGCACCTTCGGCGCCGGCTTCGCCACGGTCGAGTTCACCGCCTCGGCGCTGGTCGACATGGCCTACCATGCGCGGCCGGATGTGCCGGAACAGCCGCTTCGTTTCGAAGCCGAAACGCTTGAAAAGCTCAACATGCCCGACACCATCGCCATGCGCCATCGCACCCCGCATTTCGGCCACATCTTTGCCGGTGACGGCTATTCGGCCGGCTACTATTCCTACATGTGGTCGGAGGTGCTCGACGCCGACGCCTTCGCCGCCTTCGAGGAGACCGGCGACCCGTTCGATCCGGCACTGGCCGAGCGGCTCAGGAATCACATCTATGCCGCCGGCGGCTCGAAGGACCCGGAAGAGCTCTACACCGCCTTCCGCGGCAAGATGCCGTCGCCCGAAGCGATGATGGCCAAGCGCGGGCTGGTCTGAACGCCGAAGTGCCAATCCCTTGTGGGACCTTGTGGAGGAGATGCCAAGTCTTGGCAAAGAGGGCAGGACCGAGGGGCGAAAGAATGGGACGGTTCAATCGCCGCTGAGCGCCTCGATGGCTTTCGCCAGCGCAGCCGGATCGCCGAGGACACGCAGCGTCTTCAGCCGGGCCGTGCCGCCGGCGACGACCGAGACGGCCGATCGCGGCACTCCCAGCGCCTTGGCGACCAGCCGTTCGAGCGCTTGATTGGCGGCGCCCGTTTTCGGCACGGCGCGGACGCGAACCTTCAGATGGCTTCGCCCGTCTGCCGTGCCGTCGAGCCTGTCCATCGCCGCTTTCGGCGTCAGCCGGACGAACAGGTCGACGCCATCGTTACGCGGGCGAAACGGCCCAGTCATAAATGCCCGTCAGACGACCAGCGGCGCTACCGTGGTGAGCAGGAACTGCCGGAGGAAGAACAGGATCAGAAGCAGGATGATCGGCGAAATGTCGATCCCGCCGAGGTCGGGCAGAAAGCGACGGATCGGCCGCAACGCCGGCTCGGTCAGCCGGAAGAGCATGTTGCTGACGCTATCGACGAACTGGTTGCGCGAGTTGACGACGTTGAAGGCGTAGAGCCAGGAGAAAATCGCCGAAGCGATGATGATCCACCAATAAATGTCAAGCGCCAGGACAATGGTCTGAATGAGGGCTATCATGCCGGTCTCCGATTGTTGCCGACATGTAGCCATTGCGGGCGAAAGCGGCAAGAGCCAGCTTCCGCGGCACGCCCGGCCGGTGGCTGGCCGCGCGGCTTTTGGGCAAAACGCCGTCTTGACAGGAAACCGCCGCGCCCGATAAATGCGCCGATCCGCTGGACGGGGCTGTAGCTCAGCTGGGAGAGCGCGTCGTTCGCAATGACGAGGTCAGGAGTTCGATCCTCCTCAGCTCCACCAGCGGGATAACCTCACCGATTGAAGGCAACGGCTTTTCGCGGCAGATTTTGGCGTCGCCACTTCCATCCCCATTTCAGCTGGTCGTGCCCGGCCAAATTGGCCTCTACTAAGTCGGGCGCCGAGGCTTCAGCTGCATGTCTAACTATTCCGCAACTGTTTTCAGTTGGCTGTCGCGCAGGTAAATCCCCACTGTTCTCAGTGGGTAAGCCGTTATTTTCCCGTTCTTCAAGGTCTCGCCCGTTGCAAGCCGGCCCTGCGCCAGGGCACGTGCGGATCGGCGCGTCGCGTCATCACAATGAAGGGCGACATTCGCTGGCGTCTACGGGATCATCCTGTCCGAAATAGGCAACACCGCGGATAGCAGCAGTAGGTCTTTACAGATCCCCGGGGGAATCCACCTTGGGCCTGTGTGCGGAAGGGCCGAAAGGCAGCTACGTCGCAGAGAACCTTTACGGGCGAAGGTGGCTACCAGCCGGACTTTGGCATGTGCCCGTCCCGCTAGGTAGCGGCGATCTTGAGGAGCCTCTCGTCATGAAGATTTCGTCCAGATTTCGTTCGGTCGCGGTTGCCGTCATCGCCGCCGCGGGAGTCAGCATTGCCAGCGCCGCGCAACTCAAGGAGGGCGTGCAAACACCACCCGGCGAGCATGAAATACGCCGCGAATTGGCCGCAGCACGAGCCGAGCTGGAAATCATGCAGCGCGCGGTACGTGACGCGAGCGCCCAGGCACACGCACTGGCAAACACGGTGGCTGAGCAAGCACAAACTCTGAAAGAGCAGCAGCAAATCGACGAAGCGCTGGAGACGGCGCAGCGCGTTATCGAAGACTTTAGGGCCGAAGCCCTTCTCTTCGACCGCGAGAGGGCCTCCGGAGCGCAACCCTCCATGGAAGCCTCTCAAGGTGCTGCGAAGCGAGCGCTTGATGAGGCGAGGCGCAAGGTTGAACTCCTGGAACAGGAACTCACCACGGCTCGCCAAACTATCGACGCTCTTAAGACAGACGCAAACCTGGCCGCGGTCGAGAACACCAACGCCATAAAGGACCGATCGGTAGCCGAGACCGCTCTAAAGCGAGCTGGAGAAGCACTCGAACTGGAACGCGAACGAGCAGATTC
>NZ_JBVVQU010000019.1:0-99302 GCF_055811555.1 Mesorhizobium sp. WSM4813 | reverse complement strand
AAGGACCGATCGGTAGCCGAGACCGCTCTAAAGCGAGCTGGAGAAGCACTCGAACTGGAACGCGAACGAGCAGATTCAGCCGTACGCGACCTCGATATCGTTCGCCAGGAACGCGACGCTTCAAAGCAGGTCTCGGCAGAGTTGAGTGCGGCGCTGAAGCAAGAGCGCAAGAGGGCCGCCGGAGCGCAGCCCTCCATGGAAGCCTCTCAGGGTGCTGCGAAGCGAGCGCTTGATGAGGAGAGGCGCAAGGTTGAACTCCTGGAACAGGAACTCACCACGGCTCGCCAAAAGATCGACGCTATCAAGAAAGGCGCAAATTTGGCAGCGGTCGAGCAGGCCAATGCCATGAAGGGCCGATCGGTGGCCGAGATCGCTCTAAAGCAAGCTGGAGAAGCACTCGAACTGGAACGCGAACGAGCAGATTCCATGGAAGCCTCTCAAAGTGCTGCGAAGCGAGCGCTTGATGAGGCGAGGCGCAAGGTTGAACTCCTAGAACAGGAACTCACCACGGCTCGCCAAAAGATCGACGCTCTCAAGAAAGGCGCAAATCTGGCCGCGGTCGAGCAGGCCAATGCCATGAAGGACCGTTCGGTGGTCGAGACCGCTCTAAAGCAAGCTGGAGAAGCACTCGAACTGGAACGCGAACGAGCAGATTCCATGGAAGCCTCTCAAGGTGTTGCGAAGCGAGCGCTTGATGAGCAGAGGCGTAAGATTCAACGCTTGCAACAAGAACTCACCACGGCTCGCCAAACTATCGACGCTCTTAAGACAGGCGCAAACCTGGCAGCGGTCGAGAAGACCAACGCCATAAAGGACCGATCGGTAGCCGAGACCGCTCTAAAGCAAGCTGGAGAAGCACTCGAACTGGAACGCGAACGAGCAGATTCAGCCGTACACGACCTCGATATCGTTCGCCAGGAACGCGACGCCTCAAAGCAGGTCTCGTCAGAGTTGAGTGCGGCGCTGGAGCAAGAGCGTGAAAGGGCTATCGGTCTAGCCCGCAGCCTCAGTGCCGCGCGTGAGGCAATTGACGTCGTGAAGAATAAACGCCGCACTGCGGCTTTGGAGCGCGCGCCGAAATCACGTACCCCACTTGCAAGTACGCTATCGCGTTCGGGCGCCCAACCAGCCCATAAACCGGGCTTGCCGAAAAAAAAGAAAGTGAAGATCCAAAAGTCACCGCATCCTGTTCTGCCGGCAACCATCGCTCTTCCCGACGCATTGCTCCCGACGCGACCACTGAATAGCTCGACCTACGCCAGTGAAGACCAGTGAGCGAAGCCGCAGAGGAGTATGATGATGAAAAAGTATATCGCAGCCGCGTTGACGATCGGGATCGCAATCGGGCCTGCCTCGGCTCAAGACACAGGCATCGGCGGTAAGGTCGGCGGTCTTGGAGTCGGTGCTGGAGTGAGCGCCGGTTCGCAAGGCACATCTGTGGGGGCGGGTGCGAGCGTCGGCGGTCTCGGGGTCGGTGCTGGCGTGAGCGCCGGTTCGCAAGGTGCATCTGTGGGGGCGGGCGCGAGCGTCGGCGGTGTCGGGGTCGGTGCTGGCGTCAGCGCCGGTTCGCAAGGCGCATCTGTGGGGGCGGGCACGAGCGTCGGTGCGAGTGGAGCAAACGTTGGAGCTTCGGTCGGCGCAGGTAACGTGTCGCTCGGCACTCCCGGTAGTCCGGCCGCAGTCACCACAACCACTGCCCCTGCCAAAACCGCCAGGCAATCGATCGCCCTGCCACCTGTCCTCATGCCTTCTAAACCTGGTGAGGGTGACTCCACCAAGCGGTATCCCTTTGGATCTCTGAAAGCGAAACCCGGTACGCCAGCTGCGGTCGTGCAAGCCTGCCGCGCGGCGATCATCTCCGCCGCGACGCCGCTTGGCGCCGTCCGTGTCCACGCAGCAAGCGCAGGTGCCTTGCGTCAACGTCGAGGCGCACTCACGGCGCCGATCGAGGTGCGAATAGACTACGCAAGACAAGGCGGCATCGAAGTTCGGCAGGCGCGAGTCGGCTGTCGCCTCGATGCGGCAGGCAGGGTCACCGCAGTGATATAGCACCAAGCCTGTCAGGCACTTTTCGCATCCGAGCAATCTGGTCGTCGAGGCGCATGGCCAGCCGGTGCACGGCGCCGATAAAGGCGTTGCGGCTGCCACCCGCCATGCCGACCGGCAAGCATTCACACATCGATCCGTCTGCAATTGCGTAAGGCCATGATCTGAAAACTCTCGTCCGAAGATTGACTATCGGGAATTGGCGTTCCCTATTCTGGAAAAAATGCAAACTTTGTTCCGGGAGGAGGAATGGAGCTTCGGCTGGACGGCAAGGTGGTGCTGGTCACCGGCGCGACGCAAGGCATCGGCCGGGCGATCGCCGAGACGCTTGCGCGTTCTGGTGCCGGCGGCCTGCTGGTCACCGGCCGCGAGCCGGCGCGTGGCAACGACGTGGCGACGGCGCTCTCCCAGGCAGGCACGCCAACCGCATTCATCGCCGCCGATCTGGCTGATACCACGGCGCCGGCGCGGCTGGTCGAGGAATGCGTCAGCCGCTTCGGGCGCATCGACGCGCTGGTCAACGCCGCCGGCCTGACCAACCGCGCCTCGTTTCTCGATGCCGACCTCGACGATTGGGCGGCGCTGTTCGCCGTCAATGCGCGGGCGCCGTTCTTTCTCATGCAGGCAGCCATCACGCAGATGCGCAAGCAAGGTCAGGGCGGCGCCATCGTCAACATCCTGTCGATCAACGCGCATTGCGGCTCGCCCGAACTCGCCGTCTATTCGGCCACCAAGGGCGCGCTCGCGACGCTTACCCGCAACGCCGCCAACGCGCACCGTTTCGACCGCATCCGCGTCAACGGCATCAATGTCGGCTGGACCGACACGCCGGCCGAACGCATCATGCAGGCTGAGACACTGGGATACGGCCCGGGCTGGATCGACGCCGCCAACGCGTCGCAGCCTTTCGGGCGCCTGCTGGCGGCCGACGAGGTGGCGAACCTCGCCGTCTTCCTGCTCTCCGATGCCTCCGGGCCGATGACCGGCGCCCTGATCGACCAAGAGCAATGGGTCGTAGGGGCGAACCGGTGAAGGTTGCTTCACTCGAAATGCTAAGCCCAGCACTGCTTAGCCGGCTTCCCGCTGCGGTCAAAAAAACCGTCTTACGACCGGACGGCGCTGGCCCCGCAGGAAATAGCCTGGCGGACTGGATCGCCGTCAACGACAATTCCGCACGGCTGTCACAGCCGGTCTCGACGGCTAATCAGCGACGATCCGATGGCATTCGCCAGACAGCTTTGCGCATTGCCCGACCAGTCGCACGGTTGAAGCGGCCCGCACAATCGGCATAGTAGGTCGCCACGACCAGGGGAGGGCAACATGAAGCTCGGACTGCTCACCGCACCGTTTGCCGATACCCCGCTCGGCCAGGTCGCCGACTGGGCAAGTTCTGCCGGCTTCGAGGCGCTGGAGATCGCCTGCTGGCCGAAATCCTCCGGCGCGGCCCGGCGCTATGCCGGCACCAGCCATATCGACGCCGCCTCGACCTCGGCCTCGCAGGCCAAGGAAATCGCAGCAGCACTGGCGGAGGAGAACCTGTCGATCTCGGGCCTCGGTTTCTATCCCAATCCGCTGCATCCCGATGCCGCCCACCGCAAGGCCGTCATCGATCATTTGAAGAAGGTGATCGTGCTGGCGAGCCATATGGGCGTGCCTGTCGTCAACACCTTCTGCGGCGGCGACGCCTCAAAAACCATCGACGCCAACTGGCAAGAGGCACTCAAGGTCTGGCCCGCCATAATAGCCCATGCGCGCGACAACGGCGTCAAGCTGGCTTTCGAGAACTGCCCGATGATCTTCAGCTATGACGAGTGGCCGGGCGGCCACAACATCGCCTATTCGCCCTATATCTGGCGCCGCATCATCGAGGCGTGGGGCGGCGATGTCGGCATGAACTTCGATCCGTCGCATCTGGTCTGGCAGATGATCGACCAGGCCCGCTTCATCAGGGAGTTCGGCCCGTACATGCTGCATGTCCATGCCAAGGACCTGATGATCGACCATGATGGACTTTACGAGCGCGGTATCCTGTCGGCCGGCATGGGCTGGCAGGTGCCGCGCATGCCGGGGCTTGGCGATGTCGACTGGAATGTGATCTTCTCCGGCCTTTATCGGGTCGGCTACGACGGAGCCATCATCATCGAGCACGAGGACCGGCGGTTTGAGGGGAGCGATGAAAACGTCAAGCGGGGCTTTCTGCTGGCCCGCGACGTGCTGCGCCCCTTCGTGAAATGAGCCCCTTTCGAACTGAACTGAGATCCATGTGGAGGAAGACTGAAATGAAAAAATATCTGGCAATGGTCCCGCTGCTTGCCGGCGCGGCGTTTCTGGCTTCGGTGGGCGTCTCGTCCGCTGAAGCTAAATACACGATCGGCGTTTCCAACACGGTGCAGGGCAATGGCTGGCGCGAGGAGATGATCTGCGCCATCAAGGCGCAGGCGCTCGCGTCCGGCGAGGTCACCAAGCTCAACATTGCCCATCGCAACACTGACGCCGCCGGCCAGCTCGAGGACATCCGCAACCTGATCAGCGCCAAGGTCAACGCCATCGTCGTCAACCCGGCCGATCCGGCCGGCATCAAGTCAGCCCTCGAGGAAGCCACCAAGGCCGGCATCGTCGTCGTCGCCGTCGACCAGGCGGTCACCGAACCCTCGGCCTACATCATGTCCAACAACCAGGAACAGTACGCCTATCTCGGCGCCAAATGGCTGTTCCAGCAGATCGGCGGCAAGGGCGACGTCGTTTATATGCGCGGCGCCGCCGGCGCCTCGGCCGACAGCGATCGCGACAAGGGTTTTAAGAAGGCGCTTGCCGAATTCCCCGACGTGAAGGTCGTGCACGAGGTCTTCACCGGTTGGCAGCAGGATCAGGGCAAGCAGCAGATCCTCGATTTCATCGCCACCGGATCGCCGTTCAACGGCATCTGGACCTCGGGCATCGACAATGTGATCGTCGATGCGCTGGTCGAGTCGCAGACGCCGCTGGTGCCGGTGGTCGGCGCCGACAATGCCGGCTTCGTCGGCCAGCTGAACTCGGTCGAAGGCCTTGTCGGCGCCGCGGTGACCAATCCCGGCTCGATCGGCGGTGCCGGCGTGACGCTGGCTCTTCAGATCCTGAACGGCAAGAAGCCGGCGGAGCAGACCGTTCTGGTCGAGCCGCAGCTTTGGGAGAACGCCACCGAAGAGGGCAAGGCCAAGCTGAAGAGCGTGGCCGATCCGTCGCTGAGCCCGGAATGGCCGGTTTCGATCTCCATCCCGGAGTGGACCACCTACAGCAAGGACCAGATCATCGCCTGCAAGGGCCCGGGCGAGTAAATATGGGCTTTCGCTTCAGACCGTCTCCAACGTGTGCGGAGACTGTCGAGGTTGGCGCCGCCCCTCATCGCCCTACCGGGCACTTCTCCCCGTATAGTGACGGGGAGAAGGGGCTGGCCGCAACTTCGGCGCCCTTCCTGCAACGGTGATGATTGGCGAAACCGGCGATCACAGCCCCCTCTCCCCGTCTCTATACGGGGAGAGGATGCCGGCAGGCAGGTGAGGGGCGGCGCCAGCGTGAAATGATTTGAGCACATAAATCGAGAGCAACGCGATTTTGACCACCAACCCCCTCCTGGACGCCACCGGCGTCGTCAAGACTTACGGCGCCGTGGTGGCGTTGCGCAACGCGTCGCTGTCGGTTCTGCCGGGCGAGGTGCACGCCCTGATGGGCGCCAATGGCGCCGGCAAATCGACGCTGGTCAAGATCCTGACCGGCGCCATCCGCGCCGATGCCGGGCATATCCTGATCCGCGGCGAAGCCCGCGACGTGCGCTCGCCTGCCGATGCGCGCCGCGCCGGGTTGCTTCCCGTCTATCAGGAACCATCGCTGATCCCCGATCTCGACGTCGCCTCCAATCTTCGCCTCACCGACACGCCGGTCGAGCCTTTCCGCGCCTGGGTGCGCGAACTCGGCATTCCCGACCTCGACATCCGCGAAACCGCGCGCGACATCCCGCTTGCCGTGCTGCGCGTGCTCGATTTGGCGCGGGCGCTGGCGGTCGAGCCCGACGTTCTGCTGCTCGACGAGATGACCGCGGCACTGCCGGCAAACCTTGCCGAAAAGGTGCTCGAGGTCGTTCGCCGCCAGGGCGACAGCGGCCGTTCGGTGATCTTCATTTCCCACCGCTTTGTCGAGATATCGGCACTTTGCGACCGCGCCACCGTGCTTCGCGACGGCGAGACCGTCGGCGTCGTCGACATCGAGCCGGGCGTCGAGGAGCGCATCGTCGAGATGATGCTCGGCGCCAGGATCGAAAAGACTCGCGTGGCGGCACGCCAGGCGAGCCAGGCCGCATCGCCCAGGGAAAGCCGCCCGCGCCTCGGCGTGACGAACCTTCGTGTCGGCACCAAGCTCAACGACGTGTCGTTCGACCTGGCCAACGGCGAGGTCGCCGGCGTCGTCGCGCTCGAGGGGCAAGGCCAGGACGAGCTCTTCGCCGCGCTCGCCGGCTCCACCCGGCCGTCCGGCGGGACGATCGAAGTGGACGGGAAGCCGGTCAGGTTCGCGCATCCGGCGGATGCGATCCGCGCCGGCATCGCCTATGTGCCCGGCGACCGCACCGAAGCCCTCACCATGCAGCGCTCTGTGCGCGAAAACATCGCGCTTCCCTTCAGCGCCGCCCTGCGCGACTGGGGGCCGATCAACATGCGGCAGGAAGGCACCAGGGTCGTCAGTGCGATCGAGCGGCTGCAGATCGACACGCGCGCCCAGCGCGAGGTACAGCGCCTGTCCGGCGGCAACCAGCAGAAGGTGACGATCGCCCGCTGGATCGCCGCTGAAGCACAGACCATCCTCTGCTTCGACCCGACGCGCGGTATCGATGTCGGCACCAAGCAGGAGATCTACAAGCTGCTGCGCGAACTCGCCGACCAGGGCAAGTCGGTGCTGTTCTATACATCCGAGCTCGAGGAGGTGCAGCGTGTCTGCGATCGCGTCATCGTCATCTTTGGGGGGCGCGTCGTCGACGTCTTCCCCGTCGAACTCGCCGACGAGCCGGCGCTGATGCGCGCCGCTTACGGCTTGCCGCGCGGCGCCAAGCAGGACGTCGGCATCCTTGCCGATATCCATTCGAGCCCGGTGGCGAAACCTTGACCCGCCTCGTCCGCCGTCAGGGCTGGGTCGCCGGCCTGCTTGTCCTGTTCGTGGTCCTGTTGGTGATCACCAGGCTCATCCAGCCGGGCTATGGCAGCGGCGATTTCGGCTCGCTGGTGCGCGCGGTGCTGCCTTACGCCTTTGCCGTGGCCGCCCAGACGATTGTCGTCATCGCCGGCGGCATCGACCTTTCCGTCGGCGCCATGATGGCGCTGACCAGCGTCACCGCCGCCTCGATGATGGACGGCGCCAGCGAGGAATTCGCGCTTTTCGTCGTGCCGTTCGTGCTGGTCATGGGGCTGGTGCTGGGCGCCGTCAACGGCATGCTGATCGTCGTCACCCGCGTGCCCGATATCGTCGTCACGCTGGCTACCCTCTTCGTCCTGCAGGGCGCGGCCCTGCTGGTGCTCGGTGCGCCCGGCGGCGCGGTCGCCGAATGGCTGAGGGCGACTATCGTCGGAACGGTCGCGATCCCGGGGCTGCCTGAGATCTCTGCCTGGATACCGAAGGCGCTTGTGCTCCTCGTCGTCTGCCTTTGCATCATCTGGATACCGCTCAAGCGCTCAAAACTCGGCCTTTCGATCTACGCCATCGGCAGCAGCGAGCTCGCGGCGTTTCGCAGCGGCGTGCCTGTCGCGCGCACCAGGATCATCGCCTATGCCCTGTCGGGGCTTTTCGCTGCCATGGGCGGGCTGGCGCTGACCATGAGCACAGGCATCGGCGCCCCCATCCCCGGCCCCTATCTTCTTGCCAGCGTAGCGGCGGTGGTGCTCGGCGGCGTCGCCCTAGGTGGCGGCAAGGGTGGATTGCTCGGCCCGATCGTCGCGGTCTTCGTGCTGCGGCTGGTGCGTACCGACCTGACGCTGCTCGCCATCGATCCCAACGTCACCGCAATCATCGAGGGCGCGATCATGGTCGCCGTCGTCATGTTCGGCGCCTTCATCACAATGCGGAGCCGCCAATCATGAGCAATGCCGTGAGGCTGGTTTATGGAGTCGGCGATCCGTCGCGCCCCCCTCTGTCCTGCCGGACATCTCCCCCACTTGGGGGGAGATTGGCAGCTTTGACGCCTCGCTCATTCTTGCAACCTCGACAATTGGCGAAAGCCGTCGCGCCGGCCAATCTCCCCACCCGTGGGGGAGATGTCCGGCAGGACAGAGGGGGGCGCCGTAGAACGCCATCCTCTCCCGGCATCGCGCGAAACCCATCGCGAGTACGAGCAACATCATGAGCATAACCGCGATCCAACCCGTCCCCTTCGGCCGCCGCCTCAAGCGCTTCATGGCCGACCGGCCGCTGATTCCTCTGATCATCCTGCTGGTCATGCTGGTGGTGATCCTGCAGATCCTGCGCCCCGGCATCGTCAACGAGCGATGGCTCGCCAACACGGTCAAATTTGCCATCCCGCTGGCAATTCTTGCCGGCTGTCAGACCATGACCATGCTGACCGGCGGCATCGATCTGTCGGTCGGAACCGTGGCGACGATGAGCGCCTTCATCATGGCGACGCAGGTCGTCAATCATGACCCGGCGGTGGCGATTCTGATTGCGCTGGTGCCGGCGGTGCTGATCGGCCTGATCAACGGCATCGGCGTCGGCGTCTTTCGCGTGCACCCGCTGATCATGACGCTCGGCACCAGCCTGATCGGCACCGGCTGCCTGCAGGTCTATCAGCGTACCGTCATCGCCTCGGGCGCCAAGATTCCGCCCTTCCTCGCATGGCTCGGCACCGGCCTCACCTATGGCGTACCCAATGCGCTGCTTCTGTTCGTGCCCATCGCCGTCCTCATTGTCTTCACCTTGAACCGCACCGGGTTCGGCCGTCTGCTTTACGCGGTCGGCGACAATGAAGGGGCAGCACGCCTGTCCGGCGTCCGCTACTGGCAGGTCATCACCGCGCTGTACGTCATCTCGAGCGTACTCGCCGGCATCACCGGGCTACTCTATATCGGCCTGATCAAGGCGCCGTCGCTGTCGTTGGCCGAACCGCTGGTGCTGCCTTCGGTGGCAGCCGCGGTGATCGGCGGAACCTCGATCTTCGGCGGCCGCGGCGGCTATACCGGCACGATCATCGGGGCCCTCATCCTCACCGTGCTGACAACGCTGCTCACCATCCTGCAGATGCCCGAAGGGGCGCGGCGGATTCTGTTCGGGCTGATTGTGCTGTTCGTGACGGCGGCGTATTTGCGGATTATTGAGGATCGGTAGGGGAAGGCTGATGCGAGCAACTGCTTTGTCTCGAAGCAAGACTCTCGCACACGGCCGTTCGTCGACGCTCAGCTCGATCCCGAATGCCGCCGTTCGCTCACCAACCGGCCCCAAGGAACACTGTTGCCGCCCATCTAGCCGTCTTATCGGTATCGGCGAAGCCGCTGATGTGTGCTAAGCCGCCGCCCGAATAGCCAAAGGAGTACACCCGTGAGCGAGCCGACCGTGGCCGAGGCGACCGAAAGCATCTATGCATCGCTCCGGGCGAACAATACCGATATCGACGCACATATCGCGGCGCTCAAAGCAGCGCTGGCGCGAGAGGGGATAGAACAAGCGGTGTTCGATCCGACCAGGCTGGCGCAGAACAACCGTTCGGGCCGCAAACTAATGCAGGCTTATTTTCGGCAGCGCGGCGTGAGCGTGAGGTTTTCGGCCTCGTAGGGGCGCACGCTGAGGCGCCACGGCCCGCCGGCAATCATTGTGGTCCAAGATCCCGCGGGGAGTTCAGGCAAGTCCGCTTTTGGCTTCTGTAGGCCGACATGCGGCTTCCGGCCCCGCCGACGTCAAAGTACCTAGAGCATTCCAGGAAAAGTGTGAAACGGTTTTCCGTCCGGAATTGCGCAAAAACAAAGAGATAGAGCGGTTCGGCGTTTCCGTGAAACGATGAACCGCTCTAGGAAATCGGCCGACAAATGGTCAATTCAATCACCTGCGCCGGCTGCCGAGTACATCAGCGACCGATTCGCCGCTTCTGGCCTTCGGATTTGACCGGCTCGATCGCATGAATCTGCCGCCTTGAGCGCTTCGGCGCGTTCAGATTTGTCTAACGCTCCTATCCGCCGAACCGACGCGAAGAATCGTGGATAGTCGCCCGAACACAAATCGAACAAGCGGAGAAACGTCGCCACCCGATCGCCGTAGACGGAAGTCGCGGCGAGCTTCGCGTTGTTAATCGGAGAATCGAACCAGACATCGTATCCCCGGTATCCACGCCAGCGACTGTCGCGCATCTCTCGGTAGCGCATCCGCAGCCGTTCGATCGCGGCTATCTTTGCGGCCCGCTTCTGCTCAGAGGTAGCGCTGTTATCATAGACGTGCCTTAGCTCGTCTCGGGTCTGCGACACCAGCGCAAGAAATTGAGCTCTGCGCCTCCGGTCGGCTTCGTAACGGCGCAAACCGGCAGTATCCCCATTCGCGCGCAGCCATTTTCTCACACCGGCTGTTTCGACAGCGGCAGCGAACGCTTCGTTGAACGCGGAATCGTCCTGTACGTAGACGCGCTGGTGGGCCAGCTCATGGAACACCAGCCCTGCAAGACCCGCTTCATCTTGGCTGAGCATGGTGCTTAGCAGCGGGTCACTTGACCAGCCGAGCGTGGAATATGCAGTGATGCCCGTCACATAGACGTCCAGGCCCTGTCTCTGAAGTTCGACGGCGGTTTCAATCGCAGACCTTTTGGAAAAATATCCTCGGTACGGAACGCATCCGAACACCGGAAAGCACCATGTTCGTGGCGTCAGCGAGAATTCCGGCGCGGCGAAGATGGCCCATGTCACCGCGTCCCGACCAACGTCAACATAGCTGCGGTAGCTATTGTTGTCCGGCAGCGCTAGTTCATCTATCGCAAACTGTCGGATGGCGCTCGCCGATGCAATTCGAGCGCGCAATGTCCCAGGGGTCGAAGGATCGTCGATCAGCTCTCCGACATCCTGGCGCGCCGCCATGATCTCCACGTGACCCTTCAAGGATTGTGCGTAGTAGGAAATGCTGGTGCAACCTGCCACGCCGGACACCACAATCGTCGCAGCAACCGAACGAAAAAAAGCATGCATCACGGTTTGCCCACGCCATTGCTCACGTCCGGATAGGGCAAATGTCGCAACTACGCCCGGTCCCAAACAGTCGCGCCAATTTGGTTAAGGTCCTGGATGGGGTTTAAGTTAGACGTTCGTCCTCGGCAAGAGTGTCACAATTCGGACACTCGCCGCCAAATTGCCGAATGTCCGGGCACGGCGGACTGAAGCAACGCAGCATTTTCCACTTTGAGGCGAAGTAATTCTCAACTATGGTCCACCAGGCTTTTGGCATGGGGGGGAATATTGCCGATGGTTTTATCACGCAGGGGTGTCGTGCTCGGCGGCCTGGCGCTGGTCGCGGTGGGTGCAACCAGCAATATTGCTCAAGCCGCGGCGGCAAAATCCTTTTTCGCCGGTACCGCCAGCGACAACAATTTTGTCTATCGCAAGACCAACTTCGCCAAGATCGACAAGAGATGGCATCGCCAGATCGTCAAGTATTTCAGCAGCGAGCCGGTCGGCACCGTCGTGGTCGATACCCGCCACCACTTCCTGTACGTCATCATGGAAAACAAGACCGCCATCCGCTACGGCGTCGGTGTCGGCAAGGACGGCTTCAAATGGTACGGCCGCGCAACGATCGACCGCCGCGCGCTGTGGCCGCAATGGGTCCCGCCCCCCGAAATGCGTAAGCGCAGGCCGGACCTACCGCACATGGTCGCAGGCGGCGCGTCCAACAATCCGCTCGGGCCGCGCGCGCTTTATCTGCACCGCAACGGCGCCGACACCGGCTACCGCCTGCATGGCACGCTGGAGCCATGGAGCATCGGCACCGACGCTTCCAGCGGCTGCATCCGCATGTTCCCGGAAGACATCATCGACCTCTACCAGCGCTGCCCGATCGGCACCGCGGTGCAGGTCTTGCCGCACATCGCCGACCAGGCGCCCGCTTCCACCACTGTCGAATGATTGGCGCCTCATGAACCGCATGATTGAAAACACGCGCCGGCTGCTCGCCGCCGGCCTGCTGCTGCTGGTCGCATCCTGCTCGACCAGCAGCACGCTGGCCCCTTCCACGCCCGACATCACCAACACCCAGGTTGCCGGCTTCCAGAACGTGCAGCCGGGCAGCGAGGAGGATTTTATCCTCAATGTCGGCCGCCGCACCTATTTCACGCAAGGTTCGGCCGCGCTTGATTCTGTCGCCAAGGCCACCCTCGACACCCAGATCGCTTGGCTAGCAAAGCATCCGCGCTGGCTGCTCAAGCTACAGGGTTTCGCCGACGATCCCGGCGCAAGTGAAACGGCGCTGTCGCAGCAGCGCGCTGATGCGGTGATGGACTACCTCGCCGCCGGCGGCATAGACCGCAACCGCATGTGGGCCAAGGGCTACGGCAAGGACAGGCTCGTCCGCGACTGCCCCGACACCGCCTGCAGGTCGCAGAACCGCCGCGTTGTGTCTAATTTGCGCGATGTGAGGGACGAGCCGTAGGGGCTGCTGTTCCGCTTGTGACCCGAAGCAGAGTCTCACACGCGACGGCGGCATGGATCGAGGACGGGAGCCACTACACTACTTGATCCTGCAGGAAACTGATCGACCATGGAGTAAAGGTCACTTCCGCCAGAGGCGGGTGCTTTTGAGTTTGCTTCTATGCAACTTTGAACCGCGAAGGCCGCCCTCAGCCGGCTCCCAGATATGTTTCAGCAATGCCGATGCTAGTCGACGTCGCGTCGGTACGCTCCTAGCTGGCCCAAGCGTAGAAGACGGCGAACAGCAGAAGCCACACCGCATCGACAAAATGCCAGTACCAGGATGCCGCCGTCGTTATGAAGCCGGCGCCGGCTGAGCGCGCGCGGATCACCCGATATGCGGCGATCGACAGCAACAAGATGCCGATAACGACGTGCAGGCCGTGGAAGCCAGTCGTAAGGAAGAAGATCGAGGGATAGACACCGTCGCGGAATCCCACCGAGGCGAGGCTGAATTCCCGAAGCTGAAGGCCGACGAACACGCCGCCGAGCGCGATCGCCACGGTAAGCCCGATAGCCGAAAGCTGCCATCGCTCTTTCAGAAGCCAGTCATGCGCCGCTGCGACGCAGACCCCCGACGCGACGAGGATCACTGTATTGAGAAGCGGGCCGCCCCAAGGGTCGTCGGGGCGCATCGGCGTAGGTGGCCATGAGCTGAACCCCGCGATCTCCGGATAGATCGCGTATCTTAGGTAGACGGCGAACAAGGCGGCGAAGAACGCTATCTCGGACGCGATTAAGGCGATGATCGCGATCCTCGGGCCAAAGGTGTTTTGCGGACCATTCGCACGCTCACCACTCGTCGCCCGCGACCACGCTGTCAGAGCGATGAACAATGGCAGAAGCCCCACCGCGATCACGAGCGGACCGAGTACCGCGATGCTGCCGGCCAGCGTGCCGAACAGCGACGGGTGGAAGAGCGCGAGACCGGCGCACGCTAGCAGGAACAGCGAGACAGCAATCGCGACAGGCCATCGGCCATCCGTGCCGCCGACCTCGGTGACAGTCTTGCTCACGCGCCTGCCTCCGCGCCCGCCGTGCCACGCGGACGCGCCATCTCGGGATCGTCATCCCATTCATGCGTGAAAGCCGGACCCCACACATCGCGCGGGGCCGGCGCGCCACGGCGCAGCGAGACCGCAAGCATCACCAGGAACAGCAGCGTGGAGGCGAGCGCGAGCACAGCGCCGAGCGACGCAATCATATTCCAGCCCAAGAAACCGTCCGGATAATCCGCGATGCGCCGTGGCATTCCTGCCAGTCCGAGGAAATGCATCGGGAAAAACAGAACGTTGGTGCCGATGAAGAAGCACCAGAAATGCAACCGTCCAACCCACTCCGGGAACATGCGTCCGGTCATGCGCGGGAACCAGTAATAGAAGCCGGCGAAGATCGCATACGTCGCGCCGAGGCTCAGCACATAGTGGAAATGCGCGACGACGTAGTAGGTGTTGTGCAGCACTTGATCCGCGCCGGCATTGGCAAGCACGATCCCCGTCGTGCCGCCGACCGTGAACATGATGATGAAGCCCAGCGCCCACAGCATCGGAACGGTGAGGCGGATCGACCCGCCCCACATAGTGGCAATCCAGGCGAACACCTTGATGCCGGTCGGCACCGCGATCACCATCGAGGCCAGCGTGAAGAAGGCACGCGGCGCGAAGCCGACACCGACGGTGAACATATGGTGCGCCCAGACGATGAAACCCAGCGCCGCAATTGATGCCATCGCCAGCACCATGCCGGGATAACCGAAAATCGGGCGACCTGAGAACCGCGAGACTATCTGGCTGATGATGCCGAAGGCCGGCAGGATCATGATGTAGACCTCCGGATGGCCGAAGAACCAGAAGAGATTCATGAACAGCATAGGGTCTCCGCCGCCGGCTGGATCGAAAAAGGCGCCGCCGAAATTGCGGTCGGCAAGCAGCATCGCCAGCGCGGCCGCCAGCACCGGCATGGCGAGAAGCAGCATGAGCGACGAAATCAGGATCGACCACACGAACAGCGGCATGCCGAACAGCGGCAAGCGATCCTCGCGCATGTTGAGGATGGTAGTGACGAAATTGATCGCGCTGATCACGGAAGAAATGCCGGCCAAGTGCAGTGCGAGGATCGTCATGTCGACCGACGGTCCGGGCTGGCCGTCTATGCCCGACAGCGGCGGATAGAGGCTCCAGCCGGTACCCGTTCCGTCGCCGACCAGCAGCGACCCGATCAGCATGATCAAGGACAGCGGCAGCAACCAGAAGCCGAGACTGTTCAGTCCCGGAAAGGCTATGTCGCGCGCACCGATCATCAGCGGGACGAACCAATTGCCGAAGCCGCCGATCAACGCCGGCATCACCATGTAGAAGATCATGATTAGGCCATGCGCGGTGATCAGCGCGTTCCAGGACTGGCCGTTGACGACATAGTCCATGCCCGGCTGCGCCAGTTCGAGCCGCATGTAGCCCGACATCGCGCCACCCAGCGTCCCCGCCATGATCGCGAATCCGAGATAAAGCGTGCCGATCGCCTTATGGTCGGTGGTGAACAGCCAGGCCGCAATCGATCGGCACTCGCGCCTATGTTCGGTGGCGCTCATTTCGCCACCTGCGCTGGTATAGTCGCGGCACTGACGACCGGATATCGCGTTGCAGCGTCCCGCACCCAGGCGTCGAAATCAGGCTGCGCCATGGCCTCGATCGCGATCGGCATGAAGGAGTGGTTCAGACCGCAGATCTGGTTGCACTGCCCGTAATAGACGCCCGGCTTCTCGACGCGTGTCCAGGTTTCGTTGAGGCGCCCGGGCATCGCGTAAATCTGCAGGCCCAGTGCCGGCATGAAGAAGGAGTGCACGACGTCCGACGATGTCACCTGTATGCGCACGACAGCGCCGACCGGGACAACCATGCGATTGTCGACCGCTAGCAGACGCGGTTCACCGGCCGGAACGGAGGCCGGCGGCAACATGATGGAATCGTATGCGAAGCCGCCATTGTCGGGATAGGAATAACGCCAGAACCACTGATGGCCGCTGGCCTTTATCGTCAACTGTGCGTCGGGAATATCGCTCTCATAGGCGAGCAGCTGGAGCGACGGCGCGGCGATCGCGCCCAGCACCAGCACCGGCGCGATCGTCCAGCCGAATTCCAGCCACGGCATGCGCGTGACTTTTGACGCCGTGGGGTGCCGGCTCGCCCGGAAGCGCAAGAGCGCGAAACCCATCAGCATGGCGACGAGCGCGACGATGCAGACGCCGATCAGCAATATGTGGTCGTGCAGCGCAACGATCCGCTCCTTCGTCTCCGAGGCCGAGACGCCGAAACTTGTCTGCCAGTTCGCCGGCGCCTGCGCCAAGCCGTGCCGTGCGTCGAGCATCATTGCGGAGACAAAACCGAGGAAAACAGTGCCCCGCCCGCGCATGACATTTACGCCTTCAGCACGGAGATGAGATGCGCGCCGAGGCGCGCACTGAGCGCCGCAATGGTGAGCGTGGGCGCATTCGCCGTGATGGACGGGAAGACGGACGAGCCGACGATGTAGAGATTTGGATGGTCGTGGCTCTTCAGGTCCCTGTCGACGACCGAGGTGAGCGGGTCATCTCCCATGCGTGTCGTGCCGCCCATGATCGCGCTGTCGGCGGTCGGGCCGAGCTGCTTGATCTGCGTGGCGCCGAGTGCAGCCATGAGCTTGTTCTGCACATCGCGCGCGACCGCCAGCCCGCGCGCCGTGTAGTCGTCAGACTTGAAGGCGATGTTCGGCCGCGGAATGCCGATCCCGTCCATCTGATCGCTCAGCGTCACGCGATTGTCCGGATTGGGAAGCATTTCGGCAGAGCTGCCAATGATCAGCTCCCGCGCGACGTGCGAACGGACTGCCGCCTTCAGCGCATCGCCGCGCAGGCCCTGTTTGATGAAGGTCGTCGCAGCCTGGAACGGACCGACCGCCCGCGCCCAGCCCTCATTGGAAGGCGAGATGCCGATGGCCGCACGCTCGTTGCGGAAATCGCCGTCCCGAAGCTCGGCAATGCCGCCGGTCGAGACCGGTCCGCGATAGGTGAACACGGGATCCCTGGTCAGTCCCTGAATGCCGACATCGATCTGCGACAGCAGATTGCGGCCGACCTGGCCGGAACTGTTCGCCACGCCCGTCGGCGCATTGTCTCCCGTCGAAAGCAGTAGCAGCTTTGGCGTCTCAATGGTATGCGCCGCGATGACCACAATTTTTCCGGTCGCGCTGCCCTCGCTGCGATCCGGGCGACGGTAACGCACTTCGGCAATGCGTTTGTCCGGACCGACGACTAGCTCGTACACCACGGCCTGCGGCTCGACATGCGCGCTGGCGCGCTCCGCGATGGCGAGATGATGCGTCGCGTCGTACTTCGCCTGGATGGGGCAGATCGGCACGCAGCTCGCATTGCCGCAGCATTGCGGGCGGCCATCGCGCCACACCGAATTGCGCGCCTGTGGAAATGGCAACACCGAGTAGCCGAGCGCCTTGGCAGCGATGCCGACCTGCTTGTCGGCATAGGTCATGGGGATCGGTGGCATCGGAAACGACTTTGAGCGCGGCGCGCCGAAATCGGCGGTGTCGTCGCCCGCGACGCCGATCTCTTCCTCGGCGGCCTGATACCAAGGCTCCATATCGCCATAGGCGATTGGCCAATCGACGCCGACGCCGAACTTCGAGTGCATCTTGAAATCGTTTGGCCGGAACCGCGCGGCGAGCCCGCCCCAGTGCCACGTGGTGCCGCCGACGATCCTCGCCTGCTGTCCCCTAAAGGTGTCCGGCCCAGCCTCGACATAGTAGGCGGAGAAGTCGGATTCTTCCGGCTGCGGCGCATAGGGCTGGTCGGGGTAAGGCGAGTTCTGGCCCTTCGAGGGCGAATACTGGAATCGTGTCACAGCGGTGCCGCGATCGACGCGCGGTCCCGCCTCGAGGAACAGCACGCTGAAGCCTGCTTTCGCGATAGCCGCGCCGGCAAGCGCCGCGGCTACGCCTGAACCGACAAACACGACATCGGCGGACGCCGGCGCGGTCATTCGGAAAACCGTCCTGGCGGCGGTGCGTTCGCCCACGCGCCAAAATTCGTGTCGCATCTCGACGGCGGCTTGGTGTAACCGCAGGCATGCCAGACGAATGCATCGAGATAGGTAAGGACGCGTTCTTCCGAGCCGTGCATGATGCTACCCGTATACCAGGCTTGGATGAGCGATTCCGACAGCGGTTTCAGCCCCGCCGACGCAATCGCGCTGTCCCATTCTGTCTCGGGCTGTTCCGTCACGATCGCATGCAGTTTTCCGAGATCGGCGGCGTCAGCGGAGAATGCCTGCAGGAACAATTCCGGCAGCGTGGCGTCGCTCGGCGACATGCCCGTCAGTATGCCTGTCAATTCGCGAAACGCGCCGGGGTCGATCGCGCTGCTCAAGGCGACCTGGCTACGGGCCGCGGCGGGCAATCCGAAGAATGCGGCGAGCGTCGAGACGGCAATGAGAAGCTCGCGTCGCCGCACTGTTGCCGGCGCAGAATGATGCGCCGCCGGCTCACCTACCTGCTTGGGCAGACGCGCATCGTCACTGCCAGCCATCGGTACCCTCAAGGCGAGCCTCTGCTGAAACAACGAGGCCGCACGCTTATCTGAAGCTACGGCTCAATCTGAGCTTGGTCAATCGACCCTTTCAAGCTCAGAACAGTCGAACCAGAGAGCTCCACATTTGAGATCAAAAGCGCCGCTTGGGCCTGACCTTGCACGCGGCGACCTATCCATGCGGGTGGTCGTCCTCAGGAGGGGATAGCTAAGCGGTCGGCCGGTCGATGTCGCGCTTGCCTTGCCACGAAACATGCCGTCCGTCAGGCCCCCTCCACAGCATTGATCATCGCGCAGGTTCCCCCGATCAGCGCGGAAATCAGCGTGGAGCGATCTCTGCGACGAGATCGTTCGTCGTCTTGACCCCAGCCATGAAGCCGGCGGCATTGAATTCGTTCATGACGAAGAAAGCGCCGACGCCGCGTGTCGGTGCAATCGCAACATAGAGAAACATCCCTTGCAGGCCGCCGCTCTTCTGGAGGATGAGCGGGCGATGCTCGTTGGGGAGCATGATGACCCATCCGAGACCCATGGCGTCCATCGGGCCGCCGTCATCCAGCCCTACCACCGACGCCAGCCCGTCCCGGTACAAAAAAGCCGCGTGATTCACGAGGCGCAACTCGGCGTCGGCCGCGGAAGGCTTGTTGTCGACATGCCAGTTCATCCAGCGCAGCAGGTCGTCCGCGGTCGAGTACAATCCACCGGCGCACTCCATGGCTGTGCTCGTCGGCACGATGGGCATGGCGCTGCCGTCGAAGTTATGGCCCTGCATCAGGCGCGGCTCGTCCTCCGGTCTTGGGTTGAAAACCGTGTCTTTCATGCCGAGCGGATCGAGGACACGCTCCCGAAGGACCTCGGCATAGGGCTTTCCCGAGACATTCGCGAGCGCCGCTCCGAGGAGGTCGTATCCGAAGTTCGAATAGAGAACGGCGGTGCCCGGCGCGAACAGCAGCGGATTGTCCTCGAGGGCGGCAATCTGCGCCTCTTTGGTGTTCGTAGAGAAGGGGTCGGAGGGGGGCGCCTCGGCCACTGGCACCTCCCGCGGAAGGCCGGAAGCTTGCGCGACGAGATCGATCAGGCGGAGGGCGCGGCCATCCTTCTCCGGGAGCGTGACGTCCCAGCCAAGGCGATCCTGCAGCCGGTCGGTAAGCTGTACCTTACCGTCGATCGCCAGCGAGGAAAGCACACTGCCGCAGAACACTTTGCTCACGGACGCGATGCGGAACATTGTGTCGCCGTCGGGCACTTTTTCGCTCCCGTCGGCAATCTTGCCGAAACCCGCCAAGGCCGTCTCGCCGTTGCGCACGGCGCCGAAGATCAGGCCAGGCACCTCGGTGGAGAGATACAGGATCGTACCGTTGAACTGCACCGCTTCCGTCAGCAGCTTGTCCTCGGCATGTCCATAAGAGGGAACGGCTGCGATTGCCGTCAAAGCGATAGCCATAAGTCGGCGCGATCGAGACAAACGCATTGCCAACTCCTTTGATAAAGCTGCAGAATAAAATCTTCGGAAAAAGGGCCGCCGCGTAGTATCTAACCATCTCTCCAGGAGCAGGAGATGTCAACAGAATGAACCGAAGGGGGTAATCGGCGGCGGTAGCGTAGTTTCGGCGGATATTTGCGCTACAGTCCTGCCGTATTTCTTGTCCTTCGTCAGTTGATCGGGGCTGATCTCTTCATTGGCAAACCGACCCCGCGGGTAATTTAGAAGATATGTAAAGCGCAGTTGGCAGGAGGGAGCGCTGTAGCATCGAACAACTTGCAATAGGCTGATCTGCGTCGCGCCAATCGTCGTCGTATGATGAAGACCGGGCAGAAGAGCTGTAGCGGGCCAGCGAGGCCCTATCTGTGCAAAAAAGACTCGCCGCTATACCTGCCGCTTGGCCATACATAGCCTTGATGCGTGGCATTTCCCCTAGCGCGGTCGGCCGCCGCCTCACACAGCCAAGCTCCCCTGCTCCGCCTCCTCGGCATTGGGGTCGCCCGGCGCCGTTGCCCAGGCCAGTTCGACGAGCGTCACGGTGCGCCGGCCGAGACCGTCAAGCTGGCAGACGATGAGGCCCTGCTCCTCGATATAGGTCAGCAGGCGCCGGGCGCGGCGCAGAGAGTGTGAGCCATAGGCGCGGGCGATCGCCGCGTCGCTCGGGCAGGGCCAGCCCTCCTTCGCCGCGCGGGCGATCATCATGAACACGCCCTGCATATCCTCGGGCAGCAGCGAGGCGCGCGCCGAAACGTCCTGCCACGCGTCATCCCCTGCCATGTCGGAGCCGAGGCCGGCGCGGGCGCGCGTCAGCATGCGGCGGAAGGCGGGCAGGTCCGGCACCACCGCGGCGAGGCCCTCGATCCGGCAGCGGACCACGAACTCCTGATAGAGCACGCCGTTGACCCGGAACCCCGCATCGGGCTGCGCCAGCACGGCGCGCAAGACACGGTCGACGCGCTCACGCCGCTCCGCCAAATCCTCGGCGCTGATCGGCTGCTCCACCGCTTCGGGGCGGATTTCCAGCGCCGCCGACTTTGCCGCCATCAGCTGATCGAGCAGGTCCGGCGACGACCGGCGCTGCGGCCGGACAGTTTCCGGCGGCGGGGCTGCCAGGATGATGGCGCGGGCATCCTCCAACGCTGCTTCCGGCAGCGGCATCAGGCGCGGGGTGCCGTTGCGCGGACTTGTATCGGTCGGGCCGATGCGCAAGCCGAGCGGACGACGCGACAGCGCCGGGCCCAGCGCCAAGAATTGCCCGCGCTCCAGGTCGCGAAAAGCCTCCGCCTGCCGCCGCTCCATGCCCAAAAGGTCGGCGGCGCGCGCCATGTCGATATCGAGAAAAGTGCGGCCCATGAGGAAATTGGAAGCCTCGGCGGCGACGTTCTTGGCGAGCTTGGCCAGCCGCTGGGTGGCGATGATCCCGGCCAGCCCGCGTTTGCGGCCACGGCACATCAAATTGGTCATGGCGCCGAGCGAGAGCTTGCGCGCCTCGTCCGAAACCTCGCCCGCCACTGCCGGCGCGAACAGCTGCGCCTCATCCACCACCACCAGCATCGGGTACCAGTGGTCGCGGGCGACCTCGAACAGCCCGCCGAGGAAGGCGGCGGCGCGCCGCATCTGGTTCTCGGCGTCGAGCCCTTCGAGATTGAGCACCGTGGAGACGCGGTGGATGCGCGCGCGCTCGCCGGCGCTCTGCAGGCCGCGCTCGGTATGCTCCTCGGCATTGATCACCAAATGGCCGAAACGGTCGCCCAGCGACACGAAGTCGCCTTCGGGGTCGATGATGGTCTGCTGCACCCACGGCGCACTCTGCTCCAGCAGCCGGCGCAGCAGATGCGATTTGCCGGAGCCCGAATTGCCCTGCACCAAAAGGCGGGTTGCCAGCAGCTCCTCAAGATCCAGTGCCGCCGGGGCGCCCGCGGTCGTGTGGCCCATCTCGATCGCAACCGTCATGTCTCGACTCTCCTAGAGGAGACGGCTTATCAACCGCATCGCGGCCCGTCGAGCGCGCATGGCCGGCCGCTTGGTGTTGCGCACAGCTGGACGCTGCGCGCGGCGTCAGTTCGCCGACGTAAGCATCACGGGATCCTGCGCGAGATGCTGCCGCCTGATCAGGATGATTGCCGAGAAAGCCAGTATGCCGAGCATGCCGACCGCAGCGGTCAGCCAGAGCGATGGCTGGACGCCCATGCCGGCCATCGCCATGGCAAGGGCAAACGGCGCAAGTGCTGACGAGAACTGACGCGCGGCCGTGACCCAGCCGAGCTGTGCGCCGTAGCGCTCCCGCCCGAACAGTTCCAGGGGCAGCGTGCCGCCGACGATGCTGGCGAGGCCCGAGCCCAATCCAAACAGGATGACGAAAGCGATGGCTCCGGCCACCGATGGTGTCGTCGCCAGCAGCACGACAAGGCCGAGCGGCAGCAAGGTCGCGCCGATCACCGCGAGCCAGGTCTGCGCCAGCCGGCCGCCGAACAGCATGTTGATCAGTCGGCTCGCCACCTGGGACGGCCCGAAAAGCGTGGTTACGACGAGCCCGGCCGAGCCAAGCCCGAGCGCCGTCGTCAGCGGCACCATGTGAACGAGGATCGAGGACAGCACGAAGCCCTCGATGGCGAAGCCGCCAAGCATGAGCAGAAACATTCTACTGCGGTCGCGTGGCGTGAAGGCACCGCTCGCCGGCCCGATGGCCGAAGGTTTCGCCGAAGCGTTTTTGTCCACCCGACGCGACAGCCGTGCCAGCCAGGCATGGATGGGCAGGCAGATGGCGACATTGATGCTGGCAAAGACTAGGTAGACCTCGCGCCAGGTCAGGTATTCGTGCAGTGCCGCCGTCAGCGGCCAGAACAGGGTGGAAGCGAAGCCGGCGATCAGCGTCAAATAGGTGATGCTGCGCTGCGCCCTGGCTCCGCCGATCTGGACGATGGCGACGAAAGCGGCACTGTAGAGCACGAAGGCGGACGCCAGCTCCATCGCCATCAGGGCCAGCACGAAGGTCATCCGACCGGGCGCTGCCACGCAAGCGACAAGCGCTGCCGCTGCGGCAGCCGAACCAAAGGTCATCACCCGGCCGGCGCCGAAACGATCGGCCCAGCGCCCGGCTGTCGGTGCAAACAGCCCACCCGCCAGCAGCGACGCCGACAAGGCGCCGAAAACCCATTGTTCCGGCCAGGCGAACTCGAGCGCGATGGACGGCACCAGGATGCTGAAGCTGTAATAGAGCGTGCCGTAGCCGATGATCTGCGTCAGCCCCAACGCCCAGAGCGCAGCAGCCGGGATTTTCCGGTCGCTCATCGAGCGGCGATCTCGAGATCGCCGCTGCGCACTGCTGCGATCGCCTGCGTGCTGCCGCAGCCGCAGCCTGACTTGCCGCTCGCCTTCGCCTTGGCGTCGTCGGCACAGCAGGCAGCCGGCGCTGGTCCGCCGCAGCAACCCTGAGATGACGTGCCTGAAACTGACGCCGGCACAGTACAGACGCCGGTCTCGGGCAGCACCAGCTGCACGGCATCGGCGGCAGCCATGTCGCCGGCGAGCGCCGCGGCGACCGAGCGGACCTGCTCATAGCCGGTCAGCAGCAGAAACGTCGGAGCCCGGCCATAGCTTTTGACGCCAACCGTGTAGAAATCAGGCTCGGGGTGGCTGAGCTCGCGATGACCATGCGGCGGGACATCGCCGCAAGAGTGCTCATTGGGATCGATGAGCGGCCCCAGCGCCTTGACGCCTTCGAGCCACGGATCGAGGTCCAGCCGAAGCTCCCTGGTCAAGGCAAGATCGGGGCGCTGCCCGGTCGCGGCGATGATCCGGTCGACGGGGCCGAGCGTGCGCAGCCCATCCTTTGTCTGGCCTTCGACAATCAGCCGGCCGTCGACCTCGCGAATGGCAACCATGGCAAAGCCGGTCACCAGCCGCACGCGGCCGCTTTCGGCGAGCTGCCGGACATCCGAACCAAATTCGCCGCGCGCCGGCAGGGCGTCGGCATCGCCGCCGCCGTAGATGCGGACAAGATCGATGCCGCGCGTCACCCATAGTGCCGAAGTGCCCGGTTCGGTTTGCGCAAGCTCCGCCAATTCCAGCAAGGCATTGGCGGCGGAATGGCCGGCGCCAACCACCAATGTCGTGCGGCCTGCATAGGCATGACGGTCACGGCCGAGGACATCCGGGATGCCGTAGGCGATGCGGTCTCCAAATTCCCTCTCGCCTTCGGCCGGTATGCCGCCCGCGCCGAGCGGGTTCGGCGTCTGCCAGGTGCCGGACGCATCGACGACGGCACGCGCGCTGTCCCGGCGCATGCCCCCGGCCGTTTCGACCAGAAGCATGAACGGCCGCGTCTCCCGCGCCTTGCTCAGAACCTTGTCGGCCCCCCAGCGAGAAATGGCGACCACGCGGGCATTGGTCTCGATCGACGGTGCCAATCCGGGGAGCTTTGCGAGCGGCGCGAGATAGTGGTCGACGATCTCGTCGGCCGTAGGAAATGCCTCCGGCTCGGGCATCTGCCAGCCGCGGCTCTCCAGAAGGTTTCGGGCAACCGCATCGACACAATAGCGCCACGGCGTGAAAACCCGCACATGGCCCCAATCCAGAAGGTTCGAGCCGACCGCGGATCCGGCCTCGTAAACCTTGACCGAAAGGCCGCGGCTGACAAGTTGGGCGGCGGCCGCCAGGCCGACAGGTCCGCCGCCGATGATGGCGACCGGGAGATCGTTTTCAGAAACCATGGTATACCTTCTATGTTTCTAGGATTATAGAAATACTATTCAAAAAAAGAGTTACGCAGCCGCCTCGCCGACAGCCGGGCCGCATGCGGCATCGGCACAACATTCGTCGGCAAGAAAACCGAGGAGATCGCTCATCACTGGATAATCGGCACGGCAGATCAGCGTCGTTGCCTGCCGCTCCTGGGTCACCAGGCCGGTCAGTATAAGCCGGTGGAGATGATGCGACAGGGTCGACGCAGCGATGCCGAGGGCTTCCTGCAGATAACCGACCGGTCGCCCGGCCTCACCTGCCCTCACCAGCGTGCGATAAAGATTGAGCCGCGTCGGATTGCCGAGCGCCTCGAGCTGTTTTGCTGCTTGTTCGAGTTTCATGGAAATAAGGTAGTTCTCGCCGCCGTATGCCGTCAAGCGCTATTTCCAAGATTATCGAAGAACTGGATTAAACCTTCAGACGCGCCGCCCCGATGCATCGACGACAACTTCGCCATCTTCCTTGGTGAACGGCCCGATATCCGGATTGGGCAGGATGTCGAGAACCGCTTCGGACGGCCGGGCAAGCATGGTGCCGAGCGGCGTCACCACGATCGGCCGGTTGATCAGGATCGGATGCACCAGCATGAAATCGACGATCTCGTCGTCGGTCCATTTGGGGTCACCGAGATTGAGCTCGGCGTACGGCGTACCCTTTTCGCGCAGCAATTCGCGCGGCGTCATCCCCAGCGCCGCGATCAGCTCGACCAGCCGTTCGCGCGACGGCGGATTCTTCAGATACTCGATCACATCCGGCTCTTCGCCGGACTGCCGGATGATGGCGAGCGTGTTGCGCGAGGTGCCGCAGCCGGGATTGTGGTAGATGGTGATGGTCATTTCGCGGCTCTCATCTGTCTGACTGGTTTGGGCTCGCTGAGCAGCCATCCTGCCAAGGCCATGGCAAGCAGCGCGCCCAGCAGCTCGGCGACGATGAACGCCGGCAGGTCAACTGGACGGATGCCCGCGAACGTGTTTGACACCGCCCGCGCAATGGCGACTGCCGGATTGGCAAACGAGGTCGAAGCCGTGAACCAATAAGCCGCGGTGATGTAGAGGCCGACCAGCCAAGGGATGGATTCCGAACGGAAGCGAAGGCCGGCCAGAATGGTGAAGACCAGGCCGAAAGCGGCCACCAGCTCAGCGATCCATTGTCCGTTTCCGGTCCGCACGGTTTGCGAGATCTGTAGAATCGGCAGTTCGAACATGGCGTGCGCCAGCAGCGTTCCGGCGACGCCGCCGACAATCTGAGCGATGACATAGGCCAAAGCTGCGGTTGCATCGATTTCGCGCCTGAGGGCAAAGACCAGCGTCACCGCCGGATTGAAGTGCGCCCCGGAAATTGGTCCGAGTATGGTGATCAGCACCACCAGAATCGCTCCAGTCGGCAAGGTGTTGCCGAGCAGGGAAACAGCGACGTCGCCCGTCAGCCTGTCGGCCATGATGCCGGACCCGACGACCGTCGCGACGAGCATCGCCGTGCCGAGCGCTTCCGCGACAATGCGACGGGATAGGTCAGCCGCCATGGGTGTGCCCATCTCTAACATTTGCAAGTCACCGCCTGGATGACAAGCTGGCAGAGCTCCGGCGCGCCGTTGCAGCAATCCTCCATGAGATAGGCAAGCAGATCGCGAAAACCGGTCATGTCGGCGACGTAGCGGATCGTCCGGCCGTCACGCTCGGCGCGGACGAGGCCGGCATGGTCGAGAACCTTCAGATGCGCCGACATGGTGTTCTGCACCGTACCCAGGCGCGAGGCGATCTCGCCGGCAGGAACACCATCTGCGCCCGCCCGCACCAGCAGGCGAAACACCTCGAGCCTGGTGTCCTGGCCAAGCGCTGCCAGTGCGAGAAGGGCGGTGTTCTTATCATGCACCCCAGAATCCAGAATTATGGATGTATATGGCCGACATATGACAGACAAATGACGATGGATGGTCGAAAATCGTCGCTGGATGCGGACTGCAACGGTTCGTATCCGACTTCGGCCAAGACGGGCCAGTTGATACCGAACGAGCTAGTCCAGCTTGAATGTGAAAGGCGCCGCAACAGATGTACCCGCTTTTTCCGGCGGCGGCGCTGGCACTTTGGCACCCTGTAAGGCATGGAGCGCCGCGCGATCGAGATCCGGATAGCCGGAGGAACGAGCCAGCCGGGCGGATAGAACCCGGCCGGCTCCGTCGACGGTAAAGGTCACTCGTGGACTACCTTCCTCGCGCCGGGCCTTTGCGGCCTTTGGATAACGCGTGTGTCGCCTGATCCACGCATGCAGCTGCGTGTTCCACTTGGACGAGCTCACACCGGATCTCGAAGCCGATGCTTTGGCCGATTTCGGTGCGGCCGCCTTGGCTGCGGGTTTCGCAGCGAGACTGGCCGTCGTCCGCGGCGGTGCGGCTTTCTCCTTTTTCGGACGCTGTCTGGCCTCTCTGACCGGCTTCATGGTCTTGACCTCAGCCAGCTCCTTTGCCTCAGTCTTTGCCTGCTTCTTTGTCTTGGCCTCGAGGGGTGCGTCGATCGGTTTCGGCTGCGGCAGCGGAATGACCACTTCCGGCGTGACGACCTCGGCAACGTCGGGCACGACTTCCTCGAGCGGCGGCTGGTCGACCCGTTCCGCCACGGTCGGCGGCTCGACTGTGTCGGCCGGGGCAGCTTCCGACGGCTCGGTGACCGGCTCTGCCCGCTCGACGGGCGGTTCGGGCGGAGGCTCCGTTTCGGTTACGTCAGGCTCCTCGGCCGGATCCGGCTGATCGGGCCCTATCTCATCCGGCAGCGGCGCCGGCTCGGCCGGCGTGAACGCCATCGGCGACAGCTCGATCACCTGCGCCTGCGGTGGCCCGCCATCGGGCTCGGCCGGGCGCCAGCTCTGCATCGCATACCCAATCGCGGCATGCGCCACCAGAACCAGCGCAGCCGCGCCCGCCCACCAGGCCATCTCGCGCGCGCCGAAACGCCGCTGATCGGCCATCGGCAGGGCGGCCGTCGGCGACATTATTGGCCCGTCCCGATTTGCGGCGCCGCGGCATCGCCGGGCGCCGCCTCGAGGCCGACCAGCGCGATCTTCAGATAACCGGCGCCCCGCAAAAGGTTCATCACCTCCATAAGTTCGCCGTAGCCGACCGCTTTATCGGCCCGCAGGAAGATGCGCGTCTGCCTGTCGCCTTTTGTCCTGCCGACGAGCGCGGCGGCGAAAGCTGCGCGCGGTATCGCGTCGTTGCCGATCGCCAGGCTCAGATCGTCTTTCAGGGTCAGGAACAGCGGCGTCTCCGGCCGGGGAGCCGGCGTTGCAGTCGAGCCCGGCAGGTCGACATTGACATCCACCGTCGCCAGCGGCGCCGCAACCATGAAGATGATCAGCAGGACCAGGATCACGTCGATGAACGGCGTGACGTTGATTTCGTGGTTTTCCTCGAGATCGCCATCGATGTTCTCTCGAATTCTAGCCGCCATGGCCGTCGCTCCGCTAATGCGTGTTCATTCCGCGGCCATCTGCTTTGCCGGCGCGACCGTGCGGAAATCCAGATCCCGGCTGACCAGCCGTTCGACCCCTGCAGACGCGTCGGCGAGGATCTGCCTGTAGCCGGCTATCGATCGCGCGAAGACGTTGTAGATGACCACCGCCGGGATCGCGGCGACAAGGCCCATCGCGGTGGCAAGCAAGGCTTCCGCGATGCCCGGGGCTACGACGGCGAGATTGGTGGTCTGCGCCTGCGAGATGCCGATGAAGGCGTTCATGATGCCCCAGACCGTGCCGAAAAGGCCGACAAAGGGCGCGGTCGAGCCGATCGTCGCCAAGACGCCGGTGCCGCGCGACATGCGCCGCGCCGCCGCCGCCTCGATGCGCGACAGGCGCGAGGTGACCCGCTCCTTCAGCCCGTCGCCGGACACATGGTCGAGCGAGCCGACCGAAAGCGCGGCCTCTTCTTCGGCTGCCCGCACCAGCAGGGCGCCAGGGCCGTTATTGTGGCCAAGCGCGCGGCCGGCCTGGTTCAACGTCGCGGCATTGCCGATCGCTTGTGCCGCGCGGCGGGCGCGCAGCTTGCCGCCAAGGATCTCCAGCGATTTGGCCAGCCATATCGTCCAGGTGACGAAGGACGCAAAAGCCAGCCCGATCATCACCGCTTTCACGACGATATCGGCTGCCATGAACATGCCCCATGGCGACAGATCATGCGGCAGGGTCAGGGACGTCGCCGTCGAAGGACCCATCTCGATGGGCGTGGTCGCGGCGGGGGTGGTCACGCTGGGCTGCATCGCCGGTGGCGCGGCCGCGCCTGGCGCAGCCTCTGCAGGCGCGGGCGCGGGCGCCTCGATCGCCGGGGCCGTGCCCGGTTGCTCCTGGGCGGCCGCGCCGCCGGCCGACAGGATGACGGATGCGAGCAACGCCGCGAACAAACCATGTTTGGACAAGGGCTTCTTCCTTATTCTCCCAGTGGCCTCATTGCACATAGCCGATGGGCTGGCCGGTGACGGGGTGCGCAAACACGCCCATCTCGACACCGAAAATTCCTTTGAGCACGTCGCCCTGCATGATCTGGTCCGGCGTGCCGCGCGTCAGCAGCCTGCCGTCCTTCAGTGCGATCAATTCGTCGCAGTAGCGCGCCGCCATGTTGGGATCGTGCAGCACGACGACGACGCACAGGTCGCGTTTGCGACTAAGGTCCCTGACCAGCCCCAGCACCTCGACCTGATGGGCGATGTCGAGCGCCGAAATCGGCTCGTCGAGCAGCATGACGCCGGCATTCTGCGCGACCAGCATAGCCAGCCATGCGCGCTGGCGCTCGCCGCCCGACAATTCGTCCACCAGCCGGTCGGCAAAATCCGCCATATCGGTCAGGACAAGCGCCTCGTCGACATGGCGCCTGTCCTCATACCCGAAACGGCCGAGCGCGCCATGCCAGGGATAGCGCCCGAGCGTCGCCAGTTCGCGCACGGTCAGACCGGTCGCCGCCGGCGTCGTCTGAGGCAGATAGGCCAGCGCGCGGGCGAGTTCGCGCGCGCCCCACTGCACCAGCGGCCGCTGCGCGAAGGTGATGCCGCCCGAGCTTGCCGGCTGCTGGCGCGCCAAGAGCTTGATCAGCGTCGACTTGCCCGAGCCGTTGTGCCCGATCAGCCCGTAGAGGCGCGAGCGTTGCAGCTCGAGTGTAACAGGTCCGAGCAGCGTCCGCTCGCCGACGGCGAACCGCACCGCTTCGACATGGAAGGCAGTCTGGGCATGAGTTCCTGCCACGGTCTCGGCCTCCCTCCAGCTTTGTGCGTGCATCTCGAAATCCGGCTTTCGGCAATCCCGGTTTTCGGCGCCGATGCCCGGTTGACTATAAAACATGAGTTTAATAGTCAACAATGAAGATGACTTATGAGTCAACAATGTCGTGACGCGCCGGATTTGCGTCGAAATTCGGAAAAGTGGAGCGTGCCGAGATGGCGGTTGATTCTGGTCGCGGAAGAATTCGAGACGAAATGACCGCGCGCCGAAACCTGCTGATCGCGGCGATGTCGCTGCCGGTGCTGCTTGGCGGCCACGCCGTCGCGCAGGAGGCGACCACCACTCTCGACCCGATCAACATTCAGGAACGCGTCGAAAGCGCCTTTGGGACGGTCGACGGCTATGTCGCCACCCAGGGCTCCACCGCCACCAAGACCGACACACCGCTGATCGAGACGCCGCAGTCGATATCGGTCATCACCAAAGACCAGATGGAGGCGCAGGCGGTGGACAGCCTGAACAGCGCGCTGCGTTATACGCCAGGCGCAAGCGGCAATCTCTACGGGACCGACAATCGTGGCCACGGCCTGCAGATGCGCGGCATTTCGAACTCCAGCGGCGTCTTCTACAAGGACGGGCTGCAGCTCAAGGAAAGCAATTTCACGCTGTTCACCGCGCTCGATTCCTATGGCGCCGAGCGCTACGAAATCCTGCGCGGGCCGGCGTCGGTTCTCTACGGCCAGGCAAGTCCTGGCGGCATCATCAACTATGTCAGCAAGCGCCCGACCGAGGAGAACCTCCGCGAGGTCGAACTCGGCGCCGGAAGCTTCGACCGCTATGAAGGAAAGTTCGACTTCAGCGGGGCTGTCAACGCCGATAAATCGCTGCTGTTCCGCCTCACCGGCGCCGCTCACACCGGCGATACGCAGACAGACTTCGTCGAAGACGACCGCATCTTCATCGCGCCGGCGCTCACCTGGCAGCCTGATGCCGATACCAGCCTGACCATCCTCGCCAACTATCAGCGCGACCGGTCCGGGTGGGCGATGCAGTACCTACCGGCATACGGCACTATCAGGCCGGGTAAGGACGGAAAATATCTGCCGAACAGCATGTTCGTCGGCGAACCGGACTTCGACACCTACAACAACGACCAGGCGTCGATCGGTTACGAGTTCGATCACCGTTTCGACGAGACATGGCAGGTTCGCCAGCATGCCCGCTACGTCTATCTGAAGCACTATGAGGAAGGCGTCTTCGGCGGCGGGCTTCTGAATGATGAGGGCGACTATTCCCGCTATGCCGATGCCGGCGGCACAAGGCTCAGCGGCGTGACCATCGACAACCAAGCGCAGGCCGATTTCGATACCGGGCCGCTCGCCCACACGCTGCTCATTGGCCTCGACTACAAGCGCTACACCTATCGCGACTATGCCTCCGAAGGGTCCGTCGGTGACATCAACCTCTTCGACCCGGTCTATGGCAGCCCAATCACTGATCTGACGCTGTACACAGACACGGACACGACCCAATCGCAGGTCGGCCTCTACGCGCAGGACCAGATCAAGCTGGGCAACTGGCGGCTGACGCTGGGCGGCCGCCAGGACTGGGCGGACTCGAAAGTCTACGACAATCTGGCCGGCGCTTTCGATCCCCGCCAGAAGGACGACGCCTTCACCAGCCGCGCCGGTCTGCTTTATCTCGCCGACAACGGCCTTGCCCCTTATGTCAGCTATTCCGAATCGTTCCAGCCGGTGTCCGGCCCCGACAGCAACGGCAATCCGCTCGTGCCTGAAACCGGCAAGCAGTACGAGGTCGGCCTGAAATACCAGCCGGTCGGGTGGAACTCCTTCGTCACCGTTTCGGCGTTCGATCTGACCCGGCAGAATGTCGTGCGCTATGGCGGTGTTGGCGCGCCCAACGACATCTTCCAGACCGGCGAGATCCGCTCGCGCGGCATCGAGCTGGAAGGTGTTGCGAGCCTTGATTCAGGCTTCGATTTCCGGGCGGCCTATACCTGGCTCGATACCGAGATCACCAGTCCGACCAGCATCAACGAGGATGGAACGAGCAACCAGGGCAACACGCCTTTTGGCGTGCCGGCTCACGCGGCCTCCCTGTGGGCAAACTACACTGTCGGCAGCGGCAGGCTGGAGGGGCTCGGGCTCGGCGCCGGCATCCGCTACGTCGGCTCGACCTACGGCGATGATGCCAACACTTTCAAGGTGCCGGCCGTCACGCTTGTCGATGCCGCGCTGCACTACAAATGGCAGAACGCCGAGTTGAACCTCAATGTCAGCAACCTGTTCGACAAGCGCTATGTCGCCTCCTGTTTCGCAGAAAGCTTCGGCTGCTTTTATGGCGAGGGTCGCCGGATCAAAGGCTCGGTGAAGTACACATGGTGACCCCAGCGTGCAGGCTCGGACCCAATTGGCACCCCTGACGCGGCGCCAGTGCCTTGCCGGGCTGGCCGCGATGAGCCTCAGTCTGCGCAGCGACCTGGCACGTGCGGCGAGGCCGCCGCGGATCGCCTGCCTTGAATGGACCTCGGCCGAGATGGTCATCTCGCTCGGGATCGGGCCGGTCGCGCTCGCCGACACCAAGGGCTACCGGGACTGGGTCGCGGGTCCGGCGCTTCCCGCCGGCTGCATCGATCTTGGCTCGCGCGGCGAGCCCAATCTCGAACTGCTCCTGGAACTCAAGCCCGACCTTATCATCGGCGCTTATGGCTTCGGGCTCGACGAAGCACCATTCAAGCGGATCGCGCCAGTGCACACCGTACCGTTCTACGACGGTACCGAAGCGCCTTATCGCCAGGCCGAAATTGAAACGCTGAAACTTGGCTCACTACTCGGCCGCGAGGCTGAAGCGCAACGGCTCATCCAGGAGACGGCGGCGGCAATCGCCCAGATCAGGACACAATTGGCAGGACGGGCAGACCAGCCGCTCGCTGTGGTCAGCATGTTCGACGACCGTCACGTCCGCGTCTACGGCAAGGGCAGTCTGTTCCAGGACGTGCTCGACAGGTTGAGCCTCACCAATGCCTGGACAGCGCCCACCGATAGCTGGGGTTTTTCCATGCTGGGTATCGAAGAATTGGTTGCGATCGGCGAGGCTCGCGTGATTTCCCTCGATCCGATCCCGCCGCATGTGAAGATCAGGATTGACCAGAGCAGCCTCTGGGCGAACCTTCCCTGCGTCAAAGCCGGCAACGTCAGGACAATCCCGCCGGTATGGCCGTTTGGCGGACTTGCCGCCGCTGCGCGCTTTGCAAATTTGCTGGTCCGGGCATGACCATCATGCAGTCCACCGCCGACCATCGTGCTCGTTTCGTGGCAGGCGGTTGGATGCTCGTCGCCCTCGTCGGCGTGCCGGCGGTGCTCGCCGCATGTCTCACCGCTGCCGGGCTTTTGCGCCTGTTGCCCGCCGACATGTGGTGGCAATCGCTCGGGGCGGCGGACTTTGCCGACCCGCGGCAGCTGCTTTATCGGCATGCCTTTCTGCCGCGTCTGGCGATCAGCCTGCTGGCCGGCGCGGCGCTCGGCCTGACCGGCACGCTGCTCCAGCAGGTGCTGCGCAATCCGCTCGCCGAGCCGACGACCATAGGCACCAATGCAGGCGCGACCGTCGCCCTGACGATCGCCACGCTCTACGCGCCGTGGCTGCTGGAGCAAGGTCGCGAATGGGTGGCGCTCGCCGGCGGCGCCCTGTCGACACTGGCGGTCTTGGCTCTGGCCCAGGGCCGGAGTTTTTCGCCGGTCGCGATCATCATTTCCGGCCTGGTGGTCAGCCTCACATGCAGTTCGGCGAGCGCCCTGCTGATGGCGGCTAATCGCGAATATTCCGAGGAACTTTTCATCTGGCAGAGCGGTTCGCTGATCCAGAACGGCGACGCCGTGGTGCTCGGGTTCGCGCCATGGCTCGCGGTGGCCGGCATTGCTGCCTTCCTTCTGCTCCGGCCGCTGCGGCTTCTGGACCTGAGCGACGAGGGAGCGGAAAGCCTCGGGACGAAACCCGTGGTGACACGGCTGGCGGGGATGAGCGTCGCCGTCGCGCTGAGCAGCATGGTGGTCGCAGCCGTCGGCGTCATCAGCTTCGTGGCGCTTGCGGCGCCGGCGCTGGTCAGGCTCGCCGGCGCACGGACCTGGCGCCAGCGCATGATCTGGGCGCCGCTTGCGGGCGCGGCGCTGTTGTGGCTGACCGACCGGCTGGTGCAGGTCCTGCCGTTTACCTCCGAAATCCCGGCAGGCGTGGCGACTGCATTCCTCGGTGCGCCGCTGCTGTTTCTTCTTCTGCCGAAATTGCGCAACAGCCCGGATCGGGACGGCGCCATGCTGTCTTCCGTGCGCAGGCGCAGCGGGTGGGTCTATCTGCTGACCGGGCTCCTCGCTATGGCACTTCTTCTCTGCGCCGCGCTTGTTGTCGGACGAGGCGCAACCGGCTGGCACGCGGCGTCGGCCGCCGAATTTGCCGACCTCCTGCCGCTCAGGACGCCTCGCATCGTTGTCGCGGTTTGCGCTGGTATGATGCTGGGCGTGGTCGGCACGCTGATGCAGAGGATGACCGGCAATCCGATGGCGGCGCCCGAGGTTCTGGGTGTTTCCGGCGGCGCCTCGCTAGGCATCCTGCTGCTTTTCGTCGCGACTTCTGATGTCAGCCGCCCGGCAATGATCGCGGCCGGCCTCGTCGGGGCTCTGGTCAGCCTGGCGATGATTTCGCAGACCGGCCGCCGGCAGCCCATCGCGAATGATCGACTGTTGCTTTCCGGAGTCGCGGTGGCGACGATGGCGTCGGCATTCTCGGCGGTGATGCTCGCCAGCGGCGATCCTCGGCTCGATACGCTCATCGGCTGGTTATCCGGCTCCACTTACCGGGCCTCCGCCGCCGATGCCATAATCGCCGCTGTGACGGCGACTGCTCTGCTGGCCATCGTGCCTCTCACCACCCGCTGGCTGGAAATCCTGCCGCTTGGAGAAGCCGCCTCGCGCGGGCTCGGGCTTAGCCTCTTTCGGGTCCGGGTCATCCTCCTGGTGCTTATTTCGGCGCCGACGACAATAGCTACGCTGGTCATCGGGCCGCTGAGCTTCGTCGGATTGATGGCGCCGCATCTGGCCCGCATGCTCGGCCTTCAACGCGCCTTGCCGCAGCTTTTCGCATCCGCGATGCTTGGCGGCATGATCCTTGTTTCGGCCGACTGGGCCGGCCGGATGCTCATTTTCCCATGGCAGATTCCGGCGGGTTTGCTGGCTGCTCTGGTCGGAGGGCCTTATTTCATGGTGCTGATGTGGAAAGGCCGGCAATGAGCGGCACCCCAAGTGCTTCGGGCTGGCGGCCACAAAGCGTATAGTCCTGCCACGCGCTCAGCTGACACGTGCTTCCCGGATCGGGCGAGACGCAAACGCCCCGGGTTGAGGGACATCGGCCTCGCGGCGCGCCAGAGAGTTGCGCATCAGCGCGATCGTTTCACGACCCGCCGTTGCGATCTCGCGCGGCCTGCCGATGCCGACGACCATGAATTCCTCGATTCCCAAGGCCGCGTAAGGAAACAATGACAACGCAATCTGCGCCGGCGGCCCGGCAATTTCGACCGCCTTCTGGCAGGCAGCGTTGTCCGCCGGACGGACCCGGACGGGAAGCGCGAAACGCAGCTTGCCGGCCCGGCCGTGTTCGGCGGCGGCACTGCGCACCCGCTCCATCAGCTGCCGGATCTCGTCGAGCGAACCCGGCGCCAGTTCGAAGACATCGGCATGCCGCCCGGCGACCCTGAGCGCCGTTCCGGACTGCCCGCCCATGCGGATGGTCATGTCGGCGCCATGCGGTCCCTTGCGCGGCACATAGCCGCCTTTGACGCTATAGAAGGCGCCTTCATGATCGAACGGCCTGTTGTTCGACCACAACCGCTTCAGCAGCACCAGATATTCGTCGATCCGCTGCCAGATGAGCGTGTGGCCGACCGGACGTGCCTCGGCATCGTCGTCGTTCAGCGGCTCGCTGAGCATCCTGAGCGACAGCCGACCGCCACCTTTTGCGTCGAGGCCCGCCAATTGCCGTGCCGCCACCGTCGGCTCGATCACACCGGCCCAGTGCGTGAGAACGACGTCGAGTGAGGACGTGCGGTCCAGCGCCCGGGCGGCAATATCCATATTGGTCAGCAGCCCGGCCGGATCGTCGACGACGATCTTCTGAAAACCGATCTCCTCGATCAGCGCCAGCTTTGTCGCGGTTTCCGCGAAATCGTAGAAAAACGGCAGGGTTGAATCGGCAGGGTGAGTTTTACCGGGAACATGCGTGAACTCGATCGGCATCGCCATCTCCTCCATCACGTTGGGGTCAAGGGGGGCGCGCAAAAGCACACCCGGCATTCGGTTCATTCAACTCCGATATTACGAAACGGCAGATCGCTATCCCTGTAAGTCAGGAACCGATCACTCCGGGCTCCAGGATCAGGGGATAACGCCCAGAACGACTGCCCCGGTGAACACGAACGCAAGGGCAAAGACGAGATAGGCAAAGGCGCCCTCATAGGCTGGCCGCCAAGTCTGCTCAGAACCGAGCCTTTGGCCTTTGCGGGCAGTGTGGGCGTTCTGTAAATAGGACATATCGACCTCCGTCTCGGCAGTTATTCTAGTAAATCAGTAGACTTTGTCGAGTGCTATTTTCAGCGATCTATAGAATGTTTTTCTCCAACCGGATGACAAATTGGTTTGTTTGCTGCTTCGCGCGGCATTCCGAGCGCCGATCGGCCCGATGGCAAAACGCCAGGTCGTGCGGGCGGAGGGGCAGGGATTGGGCGGAGCGGCCGCCTAGTTGGCGGGCGGCCTGTAAGCTTCCAGGCCGAACAGCATCAGCACGAGCGAGACCAGGAAGAACCCGACCGCCACGCCGAGCGCGATCCGGGCATAGAGTCTATAAACGTCGCTCATGACGGTGCCGAACACCCGTCGCGCCGGACCATCGGCTGGGCGCGATTTCTCATCGAGATAGAGCCAGACTTCGGTGTGCTTGGGATTCTTGCTGGCTGCGGTCATAGCTTTCCACATCAGTGCCAGGACCATCGTCAGCGTCAGGAACGCGCCGGAACGGAAGGCGGATACCGGGTTGAAGGAGAAGCCGGCCATGACGCAGCCGATGGCAAGCGATCCGAACATGACGGCGCGCCCGATGCACCCCACAGCTACCCGCCTGATCTCATCCATCGGCCGCCTCGGCAACAAACCCGCCGACAATGTGCGAGCGCTGCGACCGTATCAAATCACTTTAAGGCGAATGTGCCGCCTGGACGGGTATACCTTTGGGATTCGGTACGGACGTACGGGCGTGCAACTCGCCGACGCATCGTTGCGAACGCCATAGCCTGAAATTCGGCCATCGACGCGGCCCGCCGGCGCGCTCTATGCTGCAGGGCAAGCAGGATCGAACCTCCGGCAGAGAAAGGCAATCGGCCATGCCGAAGGCGACGGGAATGAAGCCGGCCACCGGCGCGACACCGCTGATAGCAATTGCGGCTGCCGCCGTCGACACCGAAACAACCGGACCCGACGCCACCAAGGCGCGCGTGGTCCAGATTGGCGCAATCGGCATCGCGCATGGCAAGGTCATCCGGCAAGCTCAGCTCGATCTCCTCATCGATCCCGGTGAAGCAATCCCCTCCGAGTCCTCGCTCGTCCACGGCATCACGGATGCCGATGTTGACGGAGCCGGCAGCTTCCCGGATGCATGGGCACAATTCCAGGAGTTCGTCGGCGACCGCATCCTCGTCGGCCACTCGATCGGCTTCGACCTGGCGGTATTGGAGCGCGAATGCCGACGCGCCCGCTTGCCTTGGACAAAGCCTCGGGCGCTGTGCGTCCGGCTTCTTGCAACCATAGCAAATCCCAATCTGGCGGACCATTCGCTGGAAACGATCGCCGCCTGGCTTCGCCTGGAGATAGCTGGCCGCCATTCGGCCCTGGGCGATGCGATCGCGGCGGGAGACATCTTTGCCGCGTTGATTCCGGAATTGCGCAAGCGCAACATCCGAACACTCGGAGAGGTCGAAATCGCCTGCCTTGCCCTTTCGGACGCTCTCGAAGCCGGCCATCGCGCCGGCTGGGCCGAGCCGGTGTCGCGGCCTCAGGTTCCCGCGTTTCAGCCGGTCGATCCCTATGCCTATCGCCATCGCGTCGGCAGCCTCATGAGCAGCCCGCCAGTCGTGGTGAAGTCGACCAAACCGACAAGGCAGGTCATCGACCTCATGGTGAAGCGCAAGATCAGCTCGGTCCTCGTGTCCGACCGAGGAACGCCGGATCGGCCAATTGAGGAGTATGGCATCGTTACCGAGCGTGACCTGATGCGCCGCATATCGTCCGACGCCGAGCGGGCTTTTGACATGCCGGTCGCAAGCATCGCTACGCGACCGCTGATAAGCATCCGCGCCGCCGCCTTCGCTTATCGGGCGATCGGCCGCATGGATCGGCTGAAAGTCCGCCACCTCGCCGTCCGCGACGACGAGGGCGTGCTGGTCGGCGTGCTTTCGGCGCGTGACCTGCTGAGGCTTCGCGCCGCCGCTGCCATCGATCTCGACGACACGATCGAACATGCCAACGACGACGCCGAGCTGGCGGCCACCTGGTCGATGCTGCCGGGCGTGGTACGTTCGCTCATCGGCGAAGCAATCGACCCGCGCGTGGTGGCGGAAATTATCAGCGATGAACTTTGCTCGCTTACCCGCCGCGCCGCCGTGCTTGCCGAACAGCAGATGCAGATCGAAGGCCACGGCCCGCCGCCCTGCGCCTACGTCGTGCTCGTGCTCGGCTCAGGCGGCCGTGGCGAAAGCCTGATGGCCCCCGACCAGGACAACGCAATCGTCTTTGCAGATGGCGAGCCGGGCGGGCGCGAAGACAGCTGGTTCAAGAATCTCGGCGCCAAGCTCGCCGACATGCTCGACATTTCCGGCGTGCCGTATTGCAAAGGCGGGGTAATGGCCGCGAACGCCGCATTCCGCGGAAGCCTCGACACCTGGAAGGGCCGCGTCGAGGATTGGGTTCGCCGCCTAAGGCCGGAGGACCTGCTCAACGTCGATATCGTCTACGATCTGCGGCCGGTGCATGGCGACACGACGCTGGCCGCGCAGTTCATCGAACACGCGTATGACCGTGGCCACGCCGAGCCGGTGTTCGCCAAGCTTCTCGGCGAGCAGATGACGACCGGTAGTCCCTTCACTGTTTTTGGCGGCTTTCAGCTTGAAAACGGCCGGCTGGACATCAAGAAGCATGGCCTTTTTCCGATCGTTGCGACCGCACGCACGCTTGCAATTCGCCACGGTATCCGCGAGCGGAGCACGCGTGCCCGGCTCGAGAAACTTGTCGCGCGGGATATTGGCGGCGAGCGTGACATGAAAGCGATGCTGAGTGGCCATGCCATGCTGGTCGGCTTGCTGCTCGGCCAGCAGACGCATGACATCTACGCCGGTATACCGGTATCCAACCGCATCGAGATCAATGCCCTGACGCGCGAGCAGCAGGCGGAGCTCAAGGGTCTCATCAAGCGCTTACAGTCGGCACCCAACCTGGTACGGGACCTGATGTTCGCATAGCCGGCGACGCTCGGACGGCGCGAGGCCGAAGGGGAAGCCTTGGAAATCGGCGCGCCGGAACAAAACTCAGATGCGCGCGGCACCAAGCAGCTCGTCGACGAGCGCGCTGCGATCAGCCTGCGCTAGGAAGTCCTCATGCGCGCGCAGCAGATTCATTCTCAGGAAGTTGAAGATGTAGTCGTAGTCGTTGGTCAGGAGATTAGGGTGGATCGGGACCATCTCGAAAACCGTTCGCGCCAGCGGCTCGGGGATTTCGCGCACCGGCCGCGGCGGACCGATCTGCGTGGCGGCGAGGCGCTGACGGGTGAGCTCGGCGGCGTCCGCCCAGAATGTCGGCGCCGAGCCCTCCGGAACGGCATATTTGGAAAAACTTGCCAAGGCCACTTTTTCCAGCGCCGCCGGCAGGCCTCGCTGGCGCAAGCCGGCGGGTTCGCGCAGCGCGCCCTCCACCATTTCCGCCATGATGGCGTAACAGGCAGGGTAGGCGCGCCAGCGCGAATGGTTCAGCACCGCCTGGAACTCCTCCTCGCTGAACAGCTTCTGCCAGTATACCCCTGCCCTGACCCGGCAGAACTCGACGATGCTTTTCTGGGCCAGGAAGGCGGCGCGCGAATCCATGAAGTCAGCCAGGTCGTCGACTCTGACGATCGGCTGCGGCTTGCGCAGGAACTCGGGCAACAGGTCGTTCAGCAGGCCCATGGCGCTCTCCCTTCGGTTTTGTTTCCAACCGATGTTGACCGTTTAGCCTCCGCGAGGCCGCCCCGCCAGTCCTCTTGCCGATTCAAGTCCTCTCGTCGATACTTCAGTCCTCTCACCGATTCTAAAGTCGTATGAACAGCTGCGACAAAAAGTGATACTCGTACAAAGTTACGGTCGGCTGATTCTATACCTGGCCGCGACATATGCCGGAGGGCTTCCGCGTCAGCGGAAGAGGCAAGCTTTAAACGGCGCCTTGCGGTCGAGACGGTTCGCAAGCTGCCAACCAAGGGAGGGTTCAAGCTATGGCGACGCCAGACCGCGTAAGTTATTGGAACAAGACCAAGGGCCTCATGTTCGTCATGCTGGGCCTGTGGGTGTTCTTCGGTTACGTCATCCACATGTTCGTGGAGCAACTCAACACCATCGTCATTTTTGGTTTTCCGCTCGGCTTCTACATGGCCGCCCAGGGTTCGCTCATCGCCTTCGTCGTCATGCTGTTCTGGTTCGCACGGCGCCAGAACGCGATCGACGAAGAGCATCATGTCAATGAAGATTGATCGGGGGGAACGTCGATGGCTAACACGACAGCGACTACGGCAGGCGGAGGCGACTTCACCTCCAATCTTGGCCGCATCTACGGCATCTACACCGGCGGCTTCATAGCCTTCATCATCCTGATGGCTATCTTGAGCGCCATGGGTGTCGAGAACGTTGTAATCGGCTACCTGTTCATGGGTTTTACCATCGTCATCTATGCGGTAATCGGCGTCCTGAGCCGCACCATGCACGTCGGCGAATATTACGTCGCCGGGCGTCGCGTACCGGCGCTCTACAACGGCATGGCGACCGGCGCCGACTGGATGTCGGCGGCTTCCTTCATCGGCATGGCCGGCTCGCTCTACCTGCTTGGCTATGACGGCCTGGGTTTCGTGCTCGGCTGGACCGGTGGCTACGTGCTCGTGGCCATCCTCGTTGCGCCCTATCTGCGCAAGTTCGGCGCCTACACGGTTCCCGACTTCCTGTCGGCGCGCTATGGCGGCAATCTTGCCCGCTTCATCGGCGTGATCGTTCTGTTCTCCTGCTCATTTACCTATGTGGTCGCGCAGATTTTCGGCACCGGGCTGATCTCGGCTCGCTTCCTTGGGATCGACTTCAACGTAGCAGTTTATGTCGGCCTCGCTGGCATCCTGGTGTGCTCTATGCTCGGCGGCATGCGCGCCGTCACCTGGACGCAGGTCGCCCAGTACATCGTGCTGATCATCGCCTACCTGATCCCCGCCATCTGGATGTCCACGGTGAAGACAGGCATTCCTATCCCGCAATTGATGCAAGGCCAGGCGCTGGCGAACATCACCGCGCTTGAGACGGCGCAGGGCATCGCAGTGCATCACATCACGCCATTCGCGCATGGCGGCTATGATGCGAAGAACTTCTTCCTGCTCATCCTCTGCCTGATGGTTGGAACGGCGTCACTGCCGCACGTACTGATGCGATACTTCACCACCCCGTCGGTGCGTGAAGCGCGTGTCTCGGTCGCATGGTCGCTGCTGTTCATCTTCATCCTCTACTTCACCGCGCCCGCCTATGCGGCGTTCGCCAAGTGGACGATGCTCGACCTGGTGGCGTCGGGCCTGACGCCTGAAAACATCGCCGAGAAAGCCGGATGGATGATGCGCTGGGCCGCTGCCGACAATACGCTCGTGCAGATCTGCGGCAAGGCGGCGACAGACACCGCGGCGATCGTCGCGGCCTGCGCCGAAAAGGGCGTCACGGCACTTTCGTTTGCCGACATCAACCTCAACGCCGACATGATCGTGCTGGCGACGCCGGAAATGGCCGGCATGCCTTACGTCATCTCGGGCCTCGTCGCCGCTGGCGGCCTTGCCGCCGCTCTGTCGACGGCGGACGGCCTGCTGCTGGCCATCGCCAACGCGCTCAGCCACGACATCTACTACAAGATGATCGACCAGAACGCGCCTACGTCGCGCCGTCTGATCGTGTCCCGCATCCTGCTGGTTATGGTCGCGGTGCTGGCCGCCTACGTCGCGTCGACTAAGCCATCCGACATCCTGTCGATGGTGTCGTGGGCGTTCTCGCTTGCCGCCGGCGGGCTCTTCCCAGCCCTGGTGCTCGGCGTCTGGTGGAAGCGGGCCAACTCGGCCGGCGCTGTCGCCGGCATGATCGCAGGCTTCGGCATCACCCTCTTCTATCTGGTGATGACCCAGTACGGTGCCGATTTCGACAAGGCGACGCCCAACATGGAACTGTGGTGGGGCGTGAAGAACATCTCGTCGGCAACCTTCGGACTGCCGGTGGGCTTCGCCGTAATGATCATCGTCAGCCTTCTCACCAGGGCACCGTCCCGGGCTATGCAGGATTTCATCGAGGAAATCCGCGTACCGCGCGGCAAGCAGATGATGGAAGAAAAGATTGCCTGATTGCGGATAGCGATCGGCGCTCGAAGCGGGGTCCGGCGACGGACCCCGCTTTCATTTCGGGCGCGGCGTTGGCATAACGCGGCGCCGCCGCTGCTTGGAAAATTCCACATGAACGATTTCTGGTCCTATTGGTATTTCCACATACCGAATTTCATCCTCGCCGCGGTGATGTACACGCTGATGGGGCGTCTCCTGCTCGGTTTCTTCGTGCCCGAAAGCTGGGACAACTACATCTGGCGCTTCTTCAAGACTGTCACGGACCCGTTCCTGCGGATCGTGCGGACCATTACGCCGACGATCCTGACCCAGCCGGTGCTGATCGTCTTCAGCGTGCTCTGGCTTATGGCCTTCCGCGTGTTCTATCTCGTCTTGCTGATCAATTTCGGCATTGCGCCGATGGCTTCACAAGGGGGTTGAGGCAATGGACAGAAACGCTCTCGTGCCGGTCATGGCGGTCGCCATCGTCAACGGCATCTTTTCGCCGTGGGTGCTGATGGTGTTCCTGTTCTACCCGATCTGGTATCCAGGCTGGGCGCCTCCCTTAAGCCAGATCGTTTACATGGCAAGTGCGCTGATTCTGTCGACGATGACCATCATGCTCGCCGGCGTCCCGGCCGCGCTCTATGAGCGCTGGTCGGCGCGCCCCAGAAGCATCGTCGTCTCGTCCATCTGGCTTGCCGGCACGGTTTTGTTGACGCTGCCGGCGCTGCCGAATGTGATGCGGGCGCTAAGCGGCGGCTGATATTCGCCAAGCCCGTCAGCGTTCCTCCCGGCGAAACGGCTTGAGCAGCGCCGAAGGCGCCACCGCATTGCGCGACATCACCGCCATGGCGACGATGGTGAAGATGAAGGGCAGCATCAGGAACGCCTCATAGGGGATGTGGCCAAGCCCGCTCGCCTGCATGCGCAATTGCAAGGCATCGACGAAGGCGAACAGCAATGCCGCTCCTGCCGAACGCCAGGGGTCCCAGCGGCCGAAGACGACCAGCGCGATCGCCACCCAGCCACGCCCGGAGACAAGGCCGAAGGTGAAGGCGTTGAACTGCACCATCGACAGGAAAGCCCCGGCCAGCCCCATCAGCGCACCGCCGAGAATCACCGCCTGGAAGCGCGTGGCGATGACGCTGACGCCGGCCGAATCGGCGGCGCGTGGATTTTCGCCGACCATCCGCACCGACAGGCCCCATGGCGTCCGGTAGAGTACGAAGGCAGCCAGGGGAACGGCTGCCATCGCCATGTAAACCAGCGAAAACTGGTTGAACACCGCTGGTCCGAGCACCGGGATGTCGGAGAGAACAGGGATCGGCAGCGTTTCGAAACTCTTGATGCTGGGCGGCACCGATCGCTGGCCGAAGATCAGCCGGTAGAGGAAATAGGCTAGCCCCGACGAGAACAGTGTGACGCCGATGCCGCAGACATGCTGGCTGAGGCCGAGCGCCACCGTAAACAGCGCATGCACAGCACCCATCAGCGCACCGGTGACAACTGCCGCAAGCACGCCGAGCCACAGGCTGCCGCTGAGGCTGGTCGCGGTGAAGCCGGTCATCGCCGACAACAGCATGATGCCTTCGATGCCGAGATTGAGCACACCGGCTCGCTCGGAGAACATCTCGCCCAGTGTCGCAAAGGCCAAAGGCGTGGCGATGCGGATGATCGCGGCGAGGAAACCGACCTGAAAAATCTGTTCGAGCACGACGCTCATCTGGCTGTCCCCACGCGGCGGACGCGGTAAGCGGTGAACAGCAGGGCCACCAGCATGGCGAGCAGCGCGGTTCCCTGAATAACATCGCTGAGGAAGGCCGGAACGCCGGTCGCCCGCGACATCGCCTCGGCGCCGGTCATGACGGCGGCGAGGAAGAGCGCCGCCGGCACCACGCCGAGTGGGTTGAGCCTCGCCAGCATCGCGACGACGATGCCGGAGTAGCCATAGCCCGGCGAGATGTCGCTCATCACCTGGAAATGCACGCCGCCGACCTCGCTGACGCCGGCCAGCCCAGCCAGCGCGCCGGACAGCAACGCCGTCGAGATCAGCACCCGCTCGACATGGATGCCGCCATAGCGCGCGGCCTCGGGATTCTCGCCGATGACCCTTATCCTGAAGCCGAGGGTCGTGCGCGCGATCAGGAACCAGATGACCGGCGCGGCAAGGAAAGCCGCCACAACGCCGAGATGCAGCCGCGTGCCTTCGAGCAGCACCGGGAAATTGGCTGAATCCTCGATCGGCGGCGAGATCGGGTAGCCGCTGAACGTGTCTTTCCACGGGCCCTCGATCAGCGCCATCAGGGCGTAGAAGATGACCGAGTTGAGCAGCAGCGAGCTGACCACGTCATCAACCCTAAATTTTACGCGCAACGTGGCGGGGATAAGGGCGACCGCAGCGCCGGCAGCCGCACCCGCCACCGCCATGAGAAGCATGGCGAGCGGGCCCGGCATCGGAATCGCGCCGACCGCGCAGCTCGCCACCGCACCGGCCAGCAACTGCCCCTCGGCGCCGATGTTCCAGAACTTGGCGCGGAAGGCGACGGCGACGGCAAGGCCGGTGAAGATCATCGGTGTTGCGCGCACCAGCGTTTCGGTGATCGCGTAGCTGTCGCCCAGCGACGCCGAAAACATCACGCCATAGGCCTCGATCACGCCGGCTCCGGCCAGTGCGATGAGGCCGCTGCACAGCACCAACGTCGCTCCGATCGCCAGCAGCGGCAGCGCGAGATTGAACCAGCCGGGCGTGCTGGTGCGGGCTTCGAGGCGAAACATCAGCCTGTCCCCTCCGCCCCGGTCATCATCAGGCCGAGCCGCGCAATGGTGGCGTCGGCGCTGTTGAGCGTGCCGACGATGCGTCCCTCATACATCACGGCGATGCGGTCGCAGAGCATGAGCAGCTCTTCAAGATCCTCGCCGAGGACGATGATGCCGCAGCCCCTGCCACGCATGTCGAGGAACTTTTCGTGGATGAAGCGCGCCGCACCGATGTCGAGGCCGCGCGTCGGCTGCGACACGATCAGCACCTTGGGGTCGAAGGCGAGCTCGCGCGCCAGCAGCGCCTTTTGCAGATTGCCGCCGGACAGCGCTCCGGCCCGCGTCATCGGTCCGGGGCAGCGGATGTCATAGGCCTTGATCTGCGCTTCGGCGAAGGCGCGGATCGCGTCCGGCCTGAGCAGGCCGTTGCGGCTGAACGCCCCCGTGCCGATGCGCGGCAGCACCATCGAATCCGCCAGCGGCAAATTGGTGACCAGCCCGGTCGTCATCCGGTCTTCCGGGATGCGCCCGAGACCGAGCGCCTGCACCTCGCGCGGCGAGAACCGTGAGACCATTTTGCCGGCTATCGTCATCCGGCCGGCATCGGGCGCACGAATGCCGGAGACCACCTCGGCCAGCGCCCGTTGGCCATTGCCCGAAACACCGGCAATGCCGAGGATTTCGCCGGCACGTACCGAAAGCGAGACATCGCGCAGCGGCATGCCGGAATGGCGCGACGTCGAGATGCCGGCCAAGGTCAGCACCGCGGCACCCGGCGTCGATGGTCCCCTAGCCGGTGGAACGATCTCGTGGCCGCACATCAGCCGCGCCATCTCCGAGGACGTCGTGCTGGCGGGCGCGTCGACGCGCCCGGTCACGCGGCCATGCCGCAGCACCACGCAGCGATGGGTCAGCGCGCGCACCTCGTTGAGCTTATGCGAGATGAAGATGATGCCAAGGCCCTGGGCCGCCATCGAGCGCAGCGCCGAAAACAGTCCGTCGACCTCTGTCGGCGCCAGCACCGCCGTCGGCTCGTCGAGGATCAGCAGCCTTGCACCGCGAAACAACGCCTTGACGATTTCGAGCCGCTGCTGCTCACCAACCGATAGTGCCGAGACGGGAAGGTCCGGATCGAGCGTGAGCCCGTGCTGCCGGCCGATCTCGTTGAGCCGCGCCAGCCCGCCGGCGCGGTCGATCCGGCCTGACTTTCCGGGAATACCGATCAGCAGGTTTTCCAGCACCGAAAGCCGCGGTGCGAGATGGAAATGCTGGTGCACCATGCCGATGCCGGCGGCAAGCGCATCGGCCGAGCTGTTGATCGTCACCGGCCGGCCCTGGACCAGGATCTCGCCGGCATCCGGCGCATAGGCGCCGAACAGCACGTTCATCAGCGTCGTCTTGCCGGCGCCATTTTCGCCAAGCAGCCCGAGAATTTCGCCGGGTGCCACGCTGAGATCGACGGCCTCGTTCGCCTTGACGGCGCCGAAGCTCTTGGAGATGCCGCGCATTTCGATGAGAGGGGCGGGCAAAGGCACGGATACTCCTGATCGGAATTGGCTTTACGATTCAGCTTTGACCGGGGATGCGCTGCACCCCCCTCTGGGCTGCCGGCCATCTCCCCCTCAAGGGGGGAGATTAGCAGCTTCGCCAGCGCCTCTTCTTCAGCGTTGACGATTTGCGAAAGCCGAAGTGACATCCGATCTCCCCCTTGAGGGGGAGATGGCCGGCAGGCCAGAGGAGGGTGCGACAAGCCCCAGATCCCCAAAAGACAGCGCTCAATCCGAAACCGGCGTGTCCTCGTCGACGTTGACGCGGAAATTGCCGTCGAGGATTTCGGCCTTCTTCTTCTCGACCAGCTCCTTGACGTCGGCGGGCAGCGTCTTGTCGAATTTATGGTAGGGCGCCAGGAAGGAGCCGCCCTTGGCCATGCGCGAGAAATCGCCGTAATCCTGGGCGGTGAAGACGCCGGCCTTGACCAGTTTGATCGCGTGCTCGACCGTCGGGTACATGTCCCAGACCGGGCCGGTGATCACCGTATCCGGGCCGAGGTTGGACTGGTCGGACATGTTGGAGATGGCGAGGATCTTCCTCTCGACCGCCGCTTCGATGACACCGAAACGTTCGGCATAGATCACGTCGACACCGGCGTCGATCTGGGCGATAGCTGCTTCCTTGGCCTTTGGCGGGTCGAAGAAAGAGCCGATAAAAGCGACCTTCCTCTTGATGTTAGGATTGACCTCACGGGCGCCGGCAAAGAAGGCATTGACCAGCCGGTTCACTTCCGGAATGCCCATCGCCGCAACGGCGCCGATCATGCCTGATTTCGACATCTTTCCGGCGATCAGGCCGGAGAGATAGGCCGGCTCGTGGATCCAGTTGTCGAAGACTGCGAAATTCGGCTCGGCTGGCCCGGCGCCGGAGCCGAACAGGAAGGCGACCTTCGGAAACTGCTTGGCGGTGCGGCGGGATTCGCGCTCGGCGGCGAAAGCATCGCCCAGCACCAGCTCATAGCCGTCCTGCGCATATTCGCGCATCACACGGCTGAAATCGGCCGTCTGCACCTTCTCCGACCATTTGTATTCGATGCCGAGTTCCTTCTCGGCCCTCTGCAGGGCGACATGGATCTGGTGGACCCATGGCTCCTCAGTCGGCGTGGCGAAGATCGCCGCCACCTTCAGCTTCTTGTCCTGCGCCAAGGCACTGCCCGGCAGCATGGCTGCCGCCAGGCCAAGCGCGCCGAGTTCCAGCAAATTGCGCCGCGAAAGCCCTTCGCGTTTCGATTGCATTTTGCTCTTCCCGTTTTCCATTGCATGCCCCTCTGATTGGCGCCGTGTCGAGCCGGCTGTTTCTTTGAACTATCAGCCGGGGAACTATGGAACGGAGCCGCACCTTTGTCCACATGGTCAAATTTGTCGGGGGAGCTGCAGCTGCCGCCCGTGGCAAACCGCGGCCGGCGCTTGATCTCGTTTTACTGCCGTTCGAGCGCCACGGCGATGCCTTGGCCGACGCCGATGCACATGGTGGCAAGCGCATAGCGGCCGCCGCGCTCGCGAAGTTCCAGCGCCGCCGTGCCTGATATGCGCGCACCAGACATGCCGAGCGGGTGGCCAAGCGCAATGGCGCCGCCATTCGGATTGACGTGCTCCGCGTCCTCAGCGATGCCGAGTTGGCGCAGTACGGCGATGGCTTGGGAGGCAAAGGCTTCGTTGAGCTCGATGACATCGAAGTCCGTCGCCCTCAGCCCGAGCCGGGCGCACAGCTTCTGCGTGGCCGGCACCGGGCCGATGCCCATGATGCGCGGCGCCACGCCGGCGGCCGCTCCTCCAAGAATGCGGGCGATCGGCGTCAGCCCGTATTTCTTCACCGCGGCCTCCGAGGCGACGATCAGCGCCGCGGCACCATCGTTGACGCCCGACGCATTGCCGGCCGTGACCGTGCCGCCTTGCCGGAACGGCGTCGGCAATTTCGCCAGCGCCTCGATCGTCGTACCCGCGCGCGGATGCTCGTCCTTCGAGACGATGACCGCGTCGCCCTTGCGCTGCTGGATCGTTGCGGGAATGATTTCCTTCGCCAGCCGGCCATTGGCCTGCGCGGCCACCGCCTTATCCTGACTGCGCACGGCAAAGGCATCCTGGTCAGCGCGGGAGATGGCGTACTCTTCCGCAACATTCTCGCCGGTCTCCGGCATCGAGTCGATGCCGTACTGCTTCTTCATCAGCGGGTTGACGAAGCGCCAGCCGATGGTGGTGTCATAGATCTCGGCATCGCGCGAAAAGGCGGTCTCCGCCTTGGGCATGACGAAGGGAGCACGGCTCATCGATTCGACGCCGCCTGATATCATCAACTCCGCCTCGCCTGCCTTGATGGCGCGCGCGGCGATGATCACGGCGTCTATGCCGGAACCGCAGAGGCGATTGACGGTCGAGCCGGAAATCTCCTCGGGCAGTCCGGCGAGCAACAGCGCCATGCGCGCCACATTGCGATTGTCCTCGCCGGCCTGATTGGCGCAGCCATAGACGACGTCATCGACCGCGGCCCAATCTATGCCGGGATTGCGTTCGGCCAGCGCCCTTAGAGGTATCGCGCCAAGATCGTCGGCGCGGACCGACGCCAACTGCCCACCGAAGCGTCCGATCGGCGTGCGGATGTAGTCGCAGATATAGGCCTCGGCCATCTATGAAGCTTTCTCTCTTGCGTTTCCCTGGTGCGGGCCCACTTGCCGATCCTCAATGCTTGATGCGGTCGCGCATCGCATACCACAGCATGCCGAGCACATAGAGCGGACCGCGCAGCGCCGTGCCGCCGGGAAACGGCATTGGCCTCAGCGTCGAAAACAGATCCAACCGCGACGTGTCGCCGGTGATCGCCTCAGCGAGCAGCTTTCCCGACAGCGTCGACAGGATCACGCCCTTGCCGGAATAGCCATGCGCAAAATAGACCTCGCCATAGTGGCCGACATCCGGCAGGCGCGATGTCGTCACCGAGACCAGCCCGCCCCAGGCATGATCGATGCGGCGGCCGCGCAATTGCGGAAAGGTCTTTTCCATATGCGGCCGCACGAAGCCGGCAATGTCTGCGGGCGGCGACGGCGTGTAGCGCTCGCCGCCGCCGAACAGCAGGCGGCCGTCCGCCGACAGCCGGTAGTAGTTGACCACGAAGCGGGTGTCGGAAACGGCGACATTGCTTGGGATGACATCGCTCGTGTCGCCCAGCGGCTCAGTGGCGACGATGTAGTTGCCAACCGGCATGATGCGGCTGTTGACGCGCGGCTCGAGCCCCTGGAGCAGCGCGTCGCCGGCCAGCACGACGTGCCTGGCCCGGACCGAGCCCTTGGCCGTCGCCACCCTGATGGCAGGTTCCCGCTCCAGCTGCAGCGCCACCGAATTTTCGTGGATGGTGGCGCCCGCCGCTGCAGCTGCGCGTGCAAGACCAAGCGTATAATTCAGTGGATGCATATGGCCGCCGAGTTTTTCGTACATCGCGCCGTGATAGGGCGTGTTCACCATTCCACGCGCCTGCGCTGCCGACAGCATCTCGACATCATGAAAATTCATTACGCTGGCAAGGCACTCCGCCTCTTCCTCGAGGTCGCGCAGGTCGGAGCCGTTGACCGCACCGGCCAGGTGGCCGGTCAGCCTGAGGTCGCAATCGATGGCGTGACGCTCGATCAGGTCGAGCACCAGCCTGCGCGCCTCGAGGGCGAGATCGAAAAGCGCCCGCGCCCGTTCGGGCCCATAGAGCTTGACCAGACCCTTGGCGCCTTTGCGCAGGCCGGGAATGATCTGGCCGCCATTGCGCCCGGACGCCCCCCATCCGATCTTGCCGCCTTCGAGCAGCACCACCTTCAGCCCGCGTTCGGCGGCATGAAGGGCTGCGGACAGGCCGGTGCAGCCGCCGCCGACCACCACGAGATCGGCGTCGCTATCGCCCTGCAGCGCCGGATGGTCCGGAGCCGGATTGGCCGTCGCGACATAGTATGACTTGCCGATATCCAGGCCGGAGTTGAAGCCCCCAGAATCGAAGCTCATAGTCAAACCTTGAGCAGCAGATGGTCGCGTTCCCAACTCGTGACGACGCTCTGGAACAGGTCGAGCTCGACGCTCTTGACGCGCAGATAGGTCTGGAGAAAATCCTCGCCGAGCATCTCCCGAACCGGGCTGCAGGCGGCGAAACGATCGAGCGCCTCCTCCATGGTTTTGGGCAGCGTGCTCTTGCTGCGATAGGCGTTGCCCGATGCCTCGGGCGAACGCGACAGTTTTTCCTCGACGCCGAGATAGCCGCAGAGCAGCGAGCCGGCCATCGCCAGATAGGGATTGGCGTCGGCGCCGGGCAGCCGGTTTTCCACCCGACGAGCAGCACGCCCACCGGCCGGCACGCGCAGGCCGCAGGAGCGGTTGTCGTGCGACCACTCGATGTTGGCGGGTGCGCTGTGGTTCGGCCGGATGCGGCGGAACGAATTCACGTTCGGCGCAAACAGCGGCATCACCTCGGGAATGTATTTCTGCAGGCCGCCGATGAAGTGCCCGAACATCTCGGTATCGTCCTCGTCGCGCCCGGCAAACAGCGTATTCCCGGCCTCGTCGATGACCGACATGTGGAGATGCATGGAGCTGCCGGCCTGTGCAGCAATCGGCTTGGCCATGAAGGTCGCGTGCATACCGAATTCCTGTGCGGCCTGGCGCGTCATCCGCTTGAACAGCAGCACCTTGTCGGCCAGCGGCAACGCGTCGCCATGCAGGAAATTGATCTCCAACTGAGCCGTGCCCGATTCATGGATCAGCGTATCGAGCGGCAGTCCGGCCATCGCAGCATAGTCGTAGAGGCGCCGGATCACCGGCTCGAATTCCTCCAGCGCCGCCATGTCATAGGGGTGCTGTACGGTTTCGGCGCGGCCATTGCGTCCGACCGGCGCTGTCAGCGGCCGATCGGGATCGGGATTGGGCGCGGTCAGGTAGAATTCGAGCTCCGGCGCCACCACCGCCCGCCAGCCGCGCTGGCGATAGAGATCGAGCACGGCCCTCAAGACATGACGCGGCGAGGCCATCCACGGCCGATCGTCCATGTGAAACGCATCGGCGAAGACGTAAGCTTTGTCCGCTCCGGCGCCGGGTGCAAGGCAGAGCGTCGCGAGATCCGGCACCATCCGCATATCGGGGTCCTGATAGCCGAAGCCCTCGTCGTTGGAACCGGAATAGCGGCCGTCGATGCAGACCAGGAACGCGCTGCTCGGCAGGTAGAGGGCGCGGTCCTCGATCGACTTCAGGAACTTGGCCGTCGGCAGGGCCTTGCCGCGCAACACGCCATTCACATCCGGCACCAGGCACTCGACTTCCCTGATCCCCTGCTGCTCCAGCCATCCCTTCGGATCCTCCATTGGGGTCATTTGCGGTGCATCCGTTGTGGTGTTGAGCATCAGGTCACGTCCTTACGAGGGCGAGAATGGCTTCGGCGGCGGCGTCCGTTCCCGGCGCCCGTGCCATGGTGGCCGCATTCTCCTTGAGGCGAAAGCGCATTTCGCCGTCGGCCATTAAGCCAAGGATGGCATTTTCCAGTTCGTCGTCGCTCCAGCCATCGCGGCTGAGGTGACGGCCGACGCCGGTTTCCTCGGCGCGTCGCGCATTGTCATGCCCGTCCCAGCAATAGGGCATGATCAGCGACGGCACGCCGAAACGCAGCGCTTCGCAAAAGCTGTTGTTGCCGCCGTGATGGATGAAGAGGTCGGATTTCGCGACGACCGACGGCTGCGGAAACCAGGCGTCGAGATAGACATTGTCCGGAACCGCGCGGTAGGTGTCGCGCAGACCGCCGACATTGACGATGAAGCGGGCCGGAAGCCGATCAAACATGGCGAGCATGCGCTCGATCAGGCCGACATCCATGGCGCCCAGGCTGCCGAAGCTAAGATAGACCAGCGGCCCGTCATTGCGCGGAAAGACCGGCACATCGAACGGCCCTTCCGAACGGACACAGCCTTCGAGATAGACGAAGCGGGCCGGGTCGAGCGGCTCGGCGCGCTGCCTGCGCACGATCGTCGGAGTCAGCAGCAGATTGAGGTCGGGCGAAGCTTCCAGAAAAAGACCCTTCTGCAAGCGTGCAAGGCCGGCATCTGCGCGAAGCCGGTTGAACCGGTCGTGAGCCGGAGCGACCGCTGCCAGATAACGCGCCTCGAAGGCCTCGCGGCTCGGGTCGTCGGCGGCGAGACCGGACAGATAGGGTGGTACATCGGCGTCGGGAAGCTCGGTTTCGGCGCAGGACACCACGCGCACCCATGGGCAGCCGGCAGCGGCCAGCGCCGGAAACATGATGACATTGTCGAGCACCACGGCGTCCGGCTTCAGCCTAGCCAGCAACTGCCGCAGCGGCGCCTCGGCATTGACCGCCGTATCGACGATCGCTTCCCAGGTCGGAGCGACGTAGGTTTCGAGCTGGTCGATCGGGCTCAGCCTGAAATGCGGCAGATGCCGGCGCACGAAAGCCTGCCAGTAGCTCTGGCGTTCGCTGTCGGTCAGCGGCTCGTCGGTCGGCAACTGGTATTCCTGAAAACCATAGTCGGCGAACACACCGGAAAAGCCGGCGTGACAGATGAACACCGGCCGGGCGCCACGGGCGCGCAAGGCTTGCGCGATACCGACGCAATTGAGCGCCGCGCCAAAGCTCGCTTCGGGAAACAGCGCGATGGTCGGGCTGGCTTTGCGCGTCACTGTTCTCGTGGTCCTCGTCAGTCCGGCCGGCTGATCATGCCGAACAATGCGGGGGCCCCGCGGCTGGCCGCCTGCGGTCGCTGGCTACGGGACAATCGCAGATGGACGCGAAGCAGATCGGCTGCAATCTCATACTGCCGGCTTTCCAGTTGGTCGAGTATGGTCAGGTGCTCGCGCAGCGATTGCTTCAGCCGGAAGACGTTGACGCCGGCATAGGTCCCCGGCAGCCGGCGCAGCCTGAGATGGTCGGACAGCGCGTCGGTGACGAACCGGTTGGCGGCGCCGTCGGCGATCATGCCGTGAAAATCGATGTCCAGCCGCTGGAACTCTCTGATATCGAATCCGGCATCGGGCAGCGCCAGCAGCGCCTCCATGCCCTGGCGCAAGGCCGCCGCACGCGTCCCGTCCAGCCGGAAGCCGGGCGCCAGAATGGCGGCGGGTTCCAGCAGCAGGCGGAACTCATAGCTTTCGCCTTGCGCCTCCGGATCGTCAGGCGCCCGCCTGAACAGCCAGGCCTGTCCCGGTGCGCGGTCCAGAAGATTTTCATCTGTCAGTTTCTTTAGTGCTTTTAGTACCGTCTTTCGCTCGGCATCATACCGCCGCATCAGCGCGCCGATGGTCACCGTCTGGTCCAGTCGGCGCGCTGACCGATCGCGCAGGATCATCTCCGCGAGTTCGTCCTCTTCGGTAACAGGCAGGTCGGCGGCAAGGGTCGCCTGGTTGGTGAGGTCAACGGCCAGCCGATAGCCGGATTCAGCTTCCCAGCGGACGACGCCTTTTTCCGTAAGCAGCCGCAACGCGGCCCGAACCGGCGTTCGCGAGACATTGCAAAGCGAAGCGATCTGCTGTTCCGGGAGATGAGCACCGGCCTCGAAGCCGCGTTGCCGGGCCACATCCAGAATGCGCTGAGCGAGATCGAGATGGTTGGTGCGTGGTCGTCTGGCAACGGCTTGCATGGCGATTCTCGTGAACGGGCTTGACCGCTGCGGTTTGACCGATCGCCCTTGCGGACGCAATCGGCCAGTTCGCGGCGATTTTCCAAATTATGGATTGACGTACTTTTTTCTGCAATAGTACTGTGACGTCAATCGGCAACAAAAAGACCGGGGAACAGGACGAAGCGGCGGCACGGTCGCAAGCGCTGGTCCGACGATTGATTGAATTCGACGATCAACCAGAATGGGAGTCTGTCATGACCGCCACCACCCTGCGGCACCGTTCGTTAAAAACATCCGCGATCGCACTTGGCCTCGCCATGGCGCTGTCGGCGCCGGCGGCCGCCGCCGACCTCGTCATTTCCAACTGGGACGGCTACATGGCGCCGGATGCCATGGCCGCCTTCAAGGCCGCAACCGGCGTTTCCGGCGAAGTCGTGGTTCACGCCACCAATGAAGAGATCATGGGCAAGCTCGTGGCTTCGGGCGGCAAGGGCTATGACGTGGTCTTCGTCTCCTCGCCCTTTGCCGAAGTGCTGAACAAGCTCGGGCTGATCGAGGCGATCGACCACGCGAAGATCCCCAACCTTGCCAATCTCTATCCCGAGGCGACGAAGCTGCCGCACGATGCCGGCAATAATTTTTCCGTGCCGTATACCTGGGGCACCACCGGCCTCTGCTACCGCTCGGATATGGTGAAGACTGAGCCGACCAGCTGGAACGATCTTCTCGCGCCGTCCGATGCCCTCAAGGGCAAGACCACGATGCTGGCAACCGACCGCTGGCTGCTGGCCGCCGGCCAACTCGCCAAAGGCTATTCGGTGAACGAGACCGATCCGGCCAAGCTCGCCGAGGTCAAGGACCTGCTGATCTCGGCCAAGAAGACCTTGCTCGCCTATGACGACACCACCTTCTACTCGAAGCTGGTCTCCGGCGAGGCGCTGATGGTGCAGGCATGGGATGGCTGGTGCAACTACGGCATCGCCGAAAATCCGCAGATTAAATACACCATACCCAAGGAAGGCTCGGACCTGTGGGTCGACACGATGGTGGTGATGAAGGCCTCGGCCAACAAGGACGCCGCCTTCCAGTTCATCAACTTCATGCTGGACGCCAAGAACCACGCCTGGGCGGCCCAGAACATCGACTACAAGGTGCCGAATAAGCCGGCTATGGAAAGCCTGCCGGCGGATTTTCTCGCCAAGTTCCCCAATATGGGCATGCCGGTGGCCGAGTTGGTTAAGTTCGAGCAGCTGCGCGATGTCGGCGACGCTCAGCGCGACTATTCGAAGATCGTCAGCGAGATCAAGGCCGCGCAATAGACGCCCGCCGTTCCGGTAACTGGAAACAAGCTTGCGTTCCTTCGCGCCCCCCTCTGGCCTGCCGGCAATCTCCCCCTCACGGGGGGAGATTGGCTGTGGCACCGCTTTCGCCAGCCTGCAAAGCTTGAGGGTGAGCGGGACGTTGGGGCAGCTAATCTCCCCCCTTGAGGGGGAGATGGCCGGCAGGCCAGAGGGGGGTGCTACGTGAAATCTTACACCCCCTCCCGCTCCTCCTTGCTGATGGCGCCGGCGCTGGCCTGGCTCACCGCCTTGATGGTGGTGCCATGCGCGTTGGTGCTGGCGCTCGCCTTCTTCCGGCGCGGCATCTATGGCGGCATCGAATACACCTTCACGCTGGAGAATTTCGGGCTGGTCTTCGACCCGCTCTATGCCGGCATCTTCCTCAATTCGGCGCGCATCGCCGGCACGGCAACGCTGATCGCGGTGGTGATCGGCTATGCCGCCGCCTATGCGATCGCGGCAGCACCGCGCCGGTGGCAGCCGGTGTTCCTGTTTTTCGCCGTGCTGCCGTTCTGGTCCAACTACCTGATCCGCACCTATGCCTGGATCGTGCTGCTCAACCGCGAAGGTCTGATCACGCAGCTCTTGCGCTGGCTTGGCTACACCGGCGAGCCGCCGTCGATGCTTTACACCGAAGGCGCCGTCATCGCCGGCCTGGTCTACAATTATCTGCCTTTCGTCATCCTCGCCTGTTACGCGCCGCTGTCGCGTCTCAATCCGGAGCTCGCGGAAGCCTCGCGCGATCTCGGCGCCTCGGCCATGACCACATTTCGCCGGATCATCCTGCCGTTGACCGTGCCGGGTATCGCCGCCGGAGCGGTCTTCGTCTTCGTGCTGTCGATCGGCAATTTCGTCACGCCGGCGCTGCTCGGCGGCGGCCGCTTCCAGATGATCGGCAATCTCGTCTATGACCAGTTCCTGACCGCCAATGACTGGCCATTCGGTGCGGCGCTGGCGATGGCGCTGATCGTCATCATGCTGCTGGTGCTGACAGCGCAGGCGCTGGCCGCGGATCGTGCCTCTGGCCGTACCGTCGAAGCGAAAGGGGGCGCCGATGTCTGAGCGCTCCCTTCTCTTTCCCTTCTCCCCGTTCACGGGGAGAAGGTGCCCCGAAGGGGCGGATGAGGGGCGGCGCAAACACCGGCAATGCTGGGCGCTGCCCCTCATCTGCCTGCCGGCATCTTCTCCCCGTGAACGGGGAGAAGGACGCTGGCCGCTCGCTCACATCCAGACCATCGGACGTCGGCCATGACTTCATCTCCACCCCGAATTTTAGCCTTGCGGACTATCCTCGTTCTCGTCTTCGCCTTCCTCTACATTCCGATCGCCGTGCTGGTGGCGCTGTCGTTCAACCAAGGCGGGCTGCCGACCGTCTGGTCGGGCTTTTCGCTGAAATGGTACGCCTCGCTCGCCGGAAACGCCGCGATCCTTACCGCCGCCCTCAACACGCTGATCGTGGCGCTTGTCTCGACCGCGATCGCCACGCTGCTCGGCACGCTGCTGGCGATCGGCGTCGAAATGCGCCGCCAGTATGGGAGCGGCCTCGAGGCACTGATCTTCGCGCCAATGATCATTCCCGACATCGTGCTGGCGATCGCGCTGCTCAGCTTCTTCTCCTTGCTCGACTTCACCCTCGGCCTGCACACCATCATCCTCGCCCATGTCGTCTTCAACCTCGCCTTCGTCTGTTCGGTGGTGCGCGCGCGGCTGAAGAGCTTTGACTGGTCGATCGTCGAGGCCTCCGCCGATCTCGGCGCTTCCGCGCTCACCACCTTCAGGCGGGTGACATTGCCGGTCATCCTGCCTGCGGTCGTCGCCGGCGCGCTGCTCGCCTTCACGCTTTCGGTCGACGAGTTCATCATTGCCTTCTTCACATCAGGCGCCGGCCGCGCCTCGACCACGCTGCCGATGCAGATCTATTCGATGATCCGCTTCGGCATCACCCCGGAGATCAACGCATTGGCGACCATTGTCATGACGGTCTCAATCACCGCGCTGACCCTGTCGCAGCGGCTCAACCGCGGGGTGATCGGCCAATGAGTGAGCCCCGCACGCTGCTGGCGATCGAAAGGGTGTCGAAGAATTTCGGCCGGGTGACGGCCGTCGACGGCATTTCGCTCGACATCCGCGAGAACGAGTTCTTCGCCTTGCTCGGACCTTCGGGCTGCGGCAAGACCACGCTGCTGCGCATGCTGGCCGGCTTCGAGACGCCCAATGGCGGGCGCATCTTGCTCGACGGCCGCGACATCGCCAAAACCCCGCCGAACAAGCGGCCGGTCAATCTGATGTTCCAGTCCTATGCGCTGTTTCCGCATATGAGTGTCAGGGCCAATGTCTCCTACGGCCTCGAAATGGAACGTTTGCCGGCAAAGGAAATCCGCTCCCGTGTCGACGCCATCCTGGCAACGACCGAACTCGTCGCTTTCGCTGACCGCAAGCCGGAACAATTGTCGGGCGGGCAGAAGCAGCGCGTCGCCCTTGCCCGGGCGCTGGTCAAGCGGCCGCGGCTGCTGCTGCTCGACGAGCCGCTCGGCGCGCTCGACAAGAAATTGCGCGGCGCCATGCAGCTGGAGCTGAAGCGGCTGCAGCACGAGGTCGGCATCACCTTTGTCATCGTTACCCATGACCAGGAGGAATCGCTTGTCATGGCCGACCGTATGGCGGTGCTCAGGGACGGCAAGCTGCTGCAATGCGACACGCCGCACGCGGTCTATGAGCATCCGGCCGACCGTTTCGTCGCCGACTTCATCGGTGTGATGAATTTCGTGCCCGGCAAGGCCACCGCCGATGGCGTGCTGGCAGCGGACGGCACACGGATCGCCGGCACGGTTCCCTCAACTGTGGCTCCCGGCGCTGCGGCCGTCGCTTCGGTGCGGCCCGAACGCATCCGGCTTTTCCCGTCGCCAGAAACGGCCAACCGCATTGCCGGTACCGTCGAGGCGCTCGCCTATCAGGGGCTCGACCTGCAGCTGCATGTACGCACCGCTCTGTCGCAAAAACCGTTCCTGGTGCGCGTCACCGCCGACGCCGCCGACCGGCGCCCGGTCTCGTCAGGCGATGCGGTCGAGCTCGGCTGGGATGCCGCCGACGTCAGAATTTTCGCAGATTGATCGAAGGAGAACCTTTCATGGCGCAGAAGACGATCGCGTTTTTTCCGGAAGCCGCTTACGGCCCGGCGCTCAATTCCGTCGGCATCGCCCAGGCGGTCGAGGCACGCGGCCACAGAGCGGTGTTCCTGTCGGATCCCGGCTTTGTCGATGTCTATAAGAGCTACGGCTTCGAGGCTCATCCGGTGAACCTGTCCGAACCGATGCCGCCGGAACAGATGGCCAAGTTCTGGGAAGACTTCATCAACGGCCACATACCGAACTTCCGCAAATCGCCCTACGACCAGGTCGACAACTACGTGAAGGACTGCTGGACGGCGATCGTCGATAGCGCCAAATGGGCTGAGAAGGATCTGCCCGGCGTGCTTGCGACGATCAAGCCGGATGTTATCTGCGTCGACAACGTCATCCTGTTCCCGGCGATCAAGCAGTATGGCAAGCCATGGGTGCGCGTCATCTCCTGCTCGGAAAACGAGATCGAGGACGAGGACATCCCGCCACACCTATCCGGCTGCCGCGAGAACGACCACGCCTGCCATCAGCGTTACCGCGACCATTTCAACGCCGTCATCAAGCCAATCCATGACGATTTCAACGCGTTCCTGCGTGCTAACAACGAGGAGCCTTACCCACTCGGCCAGTTTTTTGAAGCCTCGCCCTACCTCAATTTGCTGCTCTATCCCGAGGCGGCAAAGTTCAAGCGCCGCCATCCGCTCGACCCGGCAAAATTTCAGTATCTGGAAGGCTGCGTGCGGCAGGAGAAGCCCTACACGGTGCCGGTTTTTGCGAAGAATAACGACGGGCCATTGCTCTATGTTTCCTTCGGCAGCCTTGGCGCCGGCGATGTCGATCTGCTGAAGCGCATCATCGCAACCTTGGGCAAGACGCGCTACCGGGCGCTGGTCAATGTCGGCGGCTACAAGGACCAGTACGCGCAAGTGCCGGAAAACGTCATCGTCGAGAGCTGGTTTCCGCAGCCCTCGGTCATCCCGCAGGTCGATGCGGTGATCCACCATGGCGGCAACAACTCGTTTACCGAGTGCCTCTATTTCGGCAAACCGACAATCATCATGCCCTATGTCTGGGATGGTCATGACAACGCGACGCGGGTCGAGGAAACCGGCCACGGCTTCGGCATGCCGCGCTACGACTGGAACGATGCCGAGCTGATCGCCAAGATCGAAACCTGCCTGACCGACCCGGCAATCAAGGCCAAGCTGGCGAAAACGTCGGCGCAAATGCAATCGCAGAACGGCCCGGAGAAGGCGGCCGGGCTGCTGGAGAAGTTACTGTGACCGGGCGGATGGGTATGGCATTCCTTCGCGCCCCCCTCTGTCCTGCCGGACATCTCCCCCACTTGGGGGGAGATTGGCTGTCATCAGTGCTTTCGCCAATCACCAACCGAATAAATGAGGCGCTCTCGGCGAAGCTGCCGATCTCCCCCCAAGTGGGGGAGATGTCCGGCAGGACAGAGGGGGGCACCGTAGAGCGCGGGCACGTCAAGCACAAGCATGGCGGAGCACCCACATGACCTCCTCTGCGCCGCATCTTCACGAAGCCTCCACCCGCGCCGACCTCGTCGACTGGGGCACCCAGCCCAATGCGCTGGAAGGTGCTTCGCACTCGACCGGCAGGCTCGTCCACAAAGGGCCGAACAACCAGCCGGAATCCGGCATCTGGGTCTGCACCCCCGGCCGCTGGCGGCTGGCGATTCCGCGCGACGAATTGTGCCATTTCGTTGCCGGCCGCGCGACCTATCGGTCGGACGACGGCGAGATCATCGAAGTCTCCGCCGCCACGGTTGTCATGTTCCCGGCCGGCTGGGCGGGTGAATGCACCGTCCACGAAACCATTCGCAACATCTACATGCTGGCCTGAAGCCAGCCACTGGAGCTTCACGACATGCCGACACCAATCATGAAATCGCCGCTCGCCATCACCGACCTCGTCGACTGGGGAGTCATCCCCACCATGATCGAGGGAGAATCCTGCACCTCCGGCAAGCTGCTGCACAAGGGGCCGGAAGGTCGTTCCGAATGCGGCCTGTGGGTCTGCACCCCAGGCAAATGGCACTGCCATGTCACCCGTGACGAGTTCTGCCACTTCCTCGAGGGACGCTGCACCTATGTCCATGAATCCGGCGAAGTGATCGAGATCGAACCGGACACCGCGGCCTTCTTTCCGCAGGACTGGAAAGGCGTCTGCACCGTCCATGAGACGATCAAGAAGGTCTACATGATCCGCTGAGCGGGGTTGAAAGGAAGACCATGGAATTCTCCGCTGACCGGCCGACCCTCTTCGTCAATCCGGATTACCGGCCGATGACCGGTGCGGCAAAACCGGTGATCGATCCGGCGACGCTCGAAACTGTCGGCGCGATCACCGCAGCCAGCGATGGCGAGATCGACGCCGTGCTCGCCGCGGCGACTAAGGCGCAAGCCGCTTGGAAAAAACTCGACGCCAAGAGCCGTGCCAAGCATCTGCATGCTGTCGCCAATGCCATCGAGGCAGCCGATTTCACGCACTGCGCCGAGCTGATGGTGCGCGAGATGGGCAAGCCTTATCCGGAAGCAATCGGCGAGATCGCCAATTGCGCGCCGATCTTCCGCTACTACGCCGAAATGGCGCGCGACGACGCCGGCAAGATCGCCGGCACGACGCAGGCCGGTTCGTTCCAATACGCGCGCTACGAGCCTTACGGCACGTCGGTGCACATCATGCCCTACAATTTCCCGATCCTGTTGATGTGCTGGACCGTCGCCGCCTCGCTCGCCGCCGGCAATGCCTGCGTGATCAAGCCGGCCGAGGCGACGACGCTTTCGACGCTGGACTACATGACCGTGTTCCGCTCGCTGCCGGAGGGCCTGGTTTCCTGCCTGCCCGGCGGCGCTGCCACCGCACAGGCGCTGATCGCTTCCGAACGCACCCATGCGGTCGCCTTCACCGGTTCGGTCGCCGCCGGCAAGGCCGTCGCCGTCGCCTGCGCCGAGCGTATGAAGCCATGCATCATTGAGGCCGGCGGCAGCGATCCGCTGATCATCAGCCAACACGCTCCGTTGGACGTGGCGGCGGCCGGCAGCGTCACCGCCGCCTTCCATCTTACGGGCCAGGTCTGTACTTCGGCCGAGCGGTTTTTCGTGGTCGATGCCGTTCACGACCGCTTCGTTGAGCTGTTTGCGCAGAAGACCCTCGCACTGCGCATTGGCAACGGCCTCGACAAGACCGAGATCGGACCGCTGGTCAGCGAGGCGGCGCGGGCGAAAGTCATGCGGCTGGTAGACGATGCGATCCGCAGCGGCGCCAAGGCGGTCACCGGCGGGCGCATTCCGCCAGCGCACAATGTCGGCTGGTTCTACGAGCCGACGATCCTGACCGGCGTCACCCCCGATATGGCGATCGTGCGTGAAGAGTGTTTCGGACCGGTGGCCGCGATCTGCCGGGTCAAGGATTTCGACGAGGCGATAGAGCTTGCCAATGACAGTCCGTTCGGGCTCGGCGCCTCGGTCTTCACTACCGATCTTGCCGAAGCGCATGAGGCTGCGGAGCGGCTCGAGGCCGGCATGGTTTGGGTCAACAATCCGCTGATCGACAATGACGCACTGCCGTTCGGTGGCTGGAAGGCGTCGGGCCTCGGCCGCGAACTCGGCCGCCAGGGGCTGGATGCCTTCCGCCGCTCGAAGATGGTGATCATCGACCACAAACCGGCGATCCAGGACTGGTGGTACCCCTATCCCGACAGCTGGTTCCGCGAGGCTGGCGGACGCAAGCACGTATAAGATATGAACGGCTGCGTCAGCCGATGCTCTCGCCGCCGTCGATCACCAAAGCTTGGCCGGTCATGAAGGATGAGCGATCGGAGACGAGGAACAGGATCGCTTCGGCTATCTCTTCCGCCGCGGCCCAGCGCTGCATGGGAATCTTAGTGCGGACGTAGCGTTCGATCGCGTCCCGCCCGCCCATCTGGGCGATGAACGGCTCATTGAAGGGCGTGTCGACCCAGCCGGGGCAGAGCGCGTTGACGCGCACATTGTGCCTGGCATAGTCGAGCGACATCTGCCTGGTCATCGCCACCACCGCATGCTTTGAGGTTGCGTAGGCGATCATCTCGCGGTCGTAGAACACACCCGAATTCGAGGCGGTGTTCAGGATGACACCGCCGCCCTGTTCGATCATCGACGGCATGACGAGCCTGGCCGCGAGGAACTGCGCCCGCACATTGATCCGCCACGAGGCATCCATGCCGTCGATGCCGACTTCGGTCAGCGTGCCGCCGACCTGGACCCCGGCGTGGTTGTGCAGGATATCGATCCGACCATGTTTGCCCAGTGTGCCCGTAATGAGTCTCTCGACCGCCGCGTCCTCGCCGACATCGGTAGCGATCGCCTCGGCCCGGCCGCCTGCAGCACGGATGTCGAAAGCCGTGGCTTCGCCGGCAGCCTGATCCCTGTCGGCGATCACCACCACCGCGCCTTCCCTGGCGATGATCATGGCACCGGCGCGCCCGATGCCCGACCCGGCGCCTGTCACCACGGCGATGCGATCTTTCAAAATCATGACGCGACTTTCAGGTTGATGGTTTGCGTTGGCGCAATTGCCATTGGGCAAGCACCACAAGCAGAACAGAGGCGACGAGGACGATCGTCGCGATGGCATTGATTTCCGGCGTGACCCCGCGCCGGATCGAGGCAAAGACATAGATCGGCAACGTCGTCTGTGCGCCGGCGACGAAGAAGGCGACGATAAAATCGTCGAAGGAGAAGGTGAAAGCGAGCAGGAAGCCGGCGATTACTGCCGGCATGATCTGCGGCAACACGATGCTGCGGAAGGTCGTCAGCGGGGTGGCGTAGAGATCACTCGAAGCCTCGACCAGATTGCGGTCGAGACTGCCGAGACGTGTGCCGACGATCATCGCCACCAGCGCCATCGAAAACAGGCCGTGCGCGGCGATGATCGAGCCGTAGCCGAGCGCCAAGCGTGGCGGCTGGTCGTTCGGCCACAGCGAAGCGAGAAACGGATTGACGACCCCAAATAGCTGGACGAGCGCGACCAGCGTCGAGATGCCGATGACGACGCCCGGAACAACGATCGCAGCACCGAGAAGCGCATCGAAGATGGCGCGTGTCCGCACGCCGACACGCGCCAGGCCAAGCGCCGCCGCCGTGCCGCAGAGTGCTGCGAGCAAGGCGCTGGTGGTGGCGATGAACAGGCTGTTCTTCAGTGCCTCGACCAGGAACGGGTTCGACAGCGCCTTGCCATACCATTGCACCGACAGGCCGGTGAACTCGCTGGCGTGGCGGCCCGCATTGAAGGAGAACACCACCACCAGCACGATCGGCAGATAGAGAAATGCAAAGACCGCTATGACGAAGGCACGCATCAGATCAGATCCACCCGACGCGCGCCCGAAAGCCGGGTCGAAATGCGGTTGGCGGCAATGAGCACCACCACCGAGACCAGGACTAGGGTGATGGCGATTGCCGATCCGAACGGCCAGTTGCGCGATTGCAGGAACAGATCGACCAGCGCGTTGCCGATGAAGAAGACCTTGCCGCCACCGAGTAGCGTCGGGATCAGATATTCGCCAAGCAGCAGGATCATGACCAGCGAGAAGCCGGTCATCACACCCGGCAGCGACAGCCGCAGCGTCACGCCTAGGAATGTCGAGATCGGCCTTGCGCCGAGATCGGCGGAGGCTTCCAGCAGCCGACGATCGAGCCGCTCGAGGCTGACATAGATCGGCAGGATCATCAGCGGCAGATAGCCATAGACGATGCCCAGCAGAACCGCGCCCGGCGTGTTGATCAGCCGCACGTCTTCAAATCCGAGATAGGTCAGCAGTGCCGGGATGCCGCGCCCGCCCAGAACATACATCCAGGCGTAGGTTCGCATCAGCAGGCTGGTCCAGAACGGGATGACGACAAGCGCCAGCAGGATCAGCCGCCACCGCTCCGGCGCGCGCAAGGCGAGATAATAGGCGACCGGATAGGCGACGAGAAGACAGGCCAAGGCGCCCGCCGGCGCCAGCACCATCGTATTCCAGAAGGCGGTCGCCCGTGCCGGAAGATTGGCATATTGCGCAAAGGTGAAAGCGGCCCGATAGCCACCTTCCGGCGCCCGCTCGCCGACGCTGAAGACGGCGATCGCGACGAACGGCAGGACCAGAAACACCACCAGCCACGCGGTTGCCGGACCGAGCAGCAGCGCGGTCAGCAGATTATGACGAAGGACATTGCTGCGCATTGAAAAACCGCCCCGGTGCCGGCGGACATCTGCCCGCCGGGTGAGTTGCCTGCATCGGACCTATGGCCCGTTCAAGCCGACTTGAAGCGGGCCATCAGTTCGGCCCGAGCCGGATCGGTCAATGTCGCAGCCGCACCGAATTCCAGCGGCTTCAGCAATTCCGCCGCCGGGTAGAGGATCGGATTGTCCAGCACCTCCTTGGGCAGCAGCGCATTGACCCGCGCATCAGTGGAAGGCGCGCCGTTGGCCAGGTGCTCCTTGACCGCGACTTTCGGGTCCATCAGGTAGTTGAGCAGGGCATAACCGGCGGGCTTGTTGGGCGCATCTTTCGGAATGGCGTAGAAGTCGGTCCAGATCTCGCCGCCCTCCTTGCCAAGCACATAGGCGATCTCGGGAATGTCGCGGTGGAGCTGCGCCCCATCATTGGTCCAGCACATCGTCATCCAGGCGTCGCCGGCACGCATCGACGGCTGATAATCGCTGGAAACCGCGAACAGATGCGGCTTGACCTTCAGCAGCAATTCCTCCGCCTTGGCGAGTTCGTCCGGCTTCAGCGAGTTGAACGAGAAGCCGAAATATTTCAGCGCATTGCCGATCGTGGTGAGCTGGTAATCATGAACCATGGTCCGGCCGTCGCCTTCCGCCATGGCCGTGTCCCAGAATTCCTTCCAGCTCGTTATCGGCTTCGTCAGCTTCTTGGTGTTGACGGCAAATCCGGTGGTACCCCAATTCTTCGGCACCGCGTAGGTCGCGCCGTCGATCGTGCCTTCCCCGGTGAAGCGCGGGTCCTGCTGCGAGCCGTCGAAATTGGCAAGCTTGGCCATATCGAGCGCTTCGATGATGTCGAGCTTCTTGTAGGTGGAGATCGTGTAGTTGGTCGGCACGAAAAGGCTCCAGCCCGAGGCGCCTGCCTGCAGCTTGGCCAGCATCTCCTCGTTTGACCCGAACACATTGACCTCGACGGCGACGCCCGTCTGGGCCTTGAAATTCTCGAACGTCGCCGGGTCATGATAATTGGGCCAGGTGGCGATCGACATGCGGTCGCCAAGACCCTCCTGAGCGAATGCCGGCGAGGGCATGATGCCGAGTTCGCGGGCCATCACCGCCGTTGCGATGCTAAGGCCGGTGAGGCCAAGGAACTCGCGGCGGCCGATGGAACCGCGCTTGAGGCGCATCAACTGATCGACGAATTTTTCAGGGCTTATCGGCAGTCCGTCACGATATGATTTCGGCATGTTTATTTTCCCTCTGGTTGGTCCCGTTATTCTTGGGGTCCGGGAACGCGAGCGGCGTTCCGGCTGTAAAGCCGATGGCGACGGGTTCACCCGGCTTGAAGAGATTTCCATTGCCAATCACGTGATCGGCCTTGGCGAGCAGCGTTCCGATACCCCCAACCTCGATCGCGTATTCCGCGGTCGAGCCCAGAAAGATCCGGTTACGGACAATGCCGTTGAACCGGCCGTTTCCCGGCGCGCCAAGGCTTAAAGATTCAGGACGCAGGCTGACCGAAACAACTTCGTCCTGCCGCAGCGAAGTCCGTTTGCGCGCTGCAATGACGGTGCCGTCGGCAAGCGCCACCTCGACGAGGTTGCCCGAGTGCCCGGCGACCTTGCCGCTCAAGAGATTGGTCTTGCCGACGAAGTCGGCGACGAAGAGGTCGGCGGGCTCGTCATAGATTTCGCTCGGCTGTCCGAGCTGGACGATGCGCCCGCCATTCATGACGCAGACGAAATCGCTCATCGACAGTGCTTCTTCCTGGTCGTGCGTGACAAGGACGAAGGTGATGCCGATCTCGCGCTGCAGGTTCTGCAACTCTATCTGCATGTCGGTGCGCAGCTTCTTGTCGAGTGCCGCCAGCGGCTCGTCGAGCAGCAGCACCGCCGGCTTGTTGACCAGCGCCCGCGCCAGGGCGACACGCTGCTGTTGGCCGCCGGAAAGCTCGTGGATCTTGCGGCGGCCGTAGCCGGCAAGCCGCACCATGGCGAGCGCTTCGCCTGCCCTCAGGCTGATCTCCCGCGACGCCAGCCGCGGCCTTGCCTGGCGCAGCCCGTAGGCGATGTTGTCCTCGACATCCAGATGCGGAAACAGCGCATATTGCTGGAACACCATGTTGACCGGCCGCCGATAGGGCGGCGTGCCGGCCATGTCGCGGCCACGGATGAACACCGCACCTTCGCTTGGCTGCTCGAAGCCGCCGATCATCCGCAGGCAGGTTGTCTTGCCGCAACCGGATGGTCCGAGCAAGGCGACAAAGGCAGACGGCGGGATGGCAAGATCGATACCGCTGACCGCGGTCACGCGGCCGTAGCGTTTGGTGACCCCGCGAAACTCGATATCTGGCACTGCGGTCAAAGCTGCGGGCTCCAGCGAAGGCGATTTTCGCGACGCTATCAGAGCCAACGGTGACTAGTATATACCTCGCGGGTGGTATATTTGGTCTATTTTCTCGTTTAGAGGGGTATGGATTGAGCGTATCGCGTAGCGACGAATACAACCAGCTCGCTACGCTCATCGCGGCGACACGGGAGACGAGCGGCGAGCTTTTCGGCAAGGCGATGGTCGCTTGGCTCCGGCAGCATGTCAGCTTCGATCACTGTGTCATCTTCGGCTATCGCGGCGCCGCGCGCCCGCCGCTGCTGTTCGAGACGTTCTCGCCGGCCGAAAGCCACGTCTTCGTCGCGCTCTATCAGGAGGGGCCTTATCTGCTCGACCCGTTCCACCATGCGGCGGTCGAGCGCAAGGAAGGTTTTTGGCGCATGCGCGAGCTGGCGCCGGACCGCTTCTATGCCAGCGAATATTACCGCTCCTACTATAGCCAGACCAAGCTGGCCGAAGAGGTCGGTTTCTTCGTGCCGCTGCCGGGAAAGGACGCGCTGGTGGTCTCGCTGATGCGATTGCGCACGTCAGGCTCCTTCGGAACTGCCGATGCCAGGTTGCTGCGCGACATTGCGCCGGCGGTGATCAGCTCCGTCAGGCTGCGCTGGCCGGCCCTTCCGGCCGACGAACCGGCAGCGATGAAGCAGGACGAGGCGGTTGCTCCGGCCAGCGAGTTCGAACGTGCTCATATCTGGAAGAGCCTTTCGCTCACGCCGCGCGAAAAACATGTCGTCGACTTGGTGCTTCAGGGGCATTCTACGGAATCGATAGCCAGAACGATGCGCATCGTACCGGGAACAGTTAAGGTCCATCGCCGCAACATTTACCGCAAGCTCAAGATCAAGTCGCAGGCCGGTCTCTTCGCGCGTTTCGTCGAGATCATCGACGCGCGGATTCGGTAATCCACGAGGAGCCGGACGCTGCCATCTGCCTGAGCAGAGGCGCCACCCGAAAGATGTCCTTGCCGGTTCGCTCGTGCCAGTGATCCAGCCGTCCGATGATCTTGTCGACTCCTTCGAGGCCGGCCCAGAACATCGGGCCGCCCTTGCCCACCGGAAAGCCATAGCCGTTGACCCAGACGACGTCGATGTCGGAGGCGCGGGCAGCTATCCCCTCCTCGAGGATCTTTGCCCCTTCATTGATCATCGGATAGAGCGTCCGCTCGATGATCTCGTCAGCGCCGATCGCGCGCGGCGCGATGCCCTTCTCGGCAGCCTTTTCGCGGATCAGCGCTTCGACCTCCGGGTTGGGAGCCGGTGTGCGTGAGCCGTTCTCGTACCGATAGAATCCGCTGCCGGTCTTCTGGCCGAAATGCCCCTGTTCGCACAGCGTGTCGGCGATTATTGCCGTCTGGCCGCGCGCCTTGCGGTTACGCCAGCCTATGTCGAGGCCGGCGAGATCGCCCATCTGGAATGGTCCCATCGGCCAGCCGAAATCGGTGAACACCTGGTCGATCTGCTGTGGTGTTGCACCTACCAGCAAAAGCGCCTCGGATTCCGCCCCCCGCGCGGCCAGCATGCGATTGCCGACGAAGCCATGGCAGACGCCGACAACGACCGGCACTTTGCCGATCCGTCGTGCCAGTTCGACGGTTGTCGCCAGCGCATCCGGCGCGGTCTTCTCGGCGCGTACGATCTCCAGCAGCTTCATGACGTTGGCCGGCGAAAAGAAATGCATGCCGACCACATCCTGCGGGCGCGAGGTCGAGGCGGCTATTTCGTTGACATCGAGATAGGAGGTGTTGGTGGCGAGGATCGCGCCCGGTTTAGCCACCGCGTCGAGCTGGGCAAAGACATCCTTCTTGACCGCCATCTCCTCGAACACGGCCTCGATTATCAGGTCGCAGTCAGCGAGATCGCCATAGTCGGTGGAACCCTTGAACAGGCCGAGCCGCTGACGCCTGGTGTCTTCGCTGAGGGAACCGCGCGTGACGGAGACGGCATAATTCTTCTCGATCGTCGCCAGCCCGCGTTCCAGCGCCTCGCGGCTGGTTTCCAGCAAGGTCACGGGGTAGCCGCCATTGGCGAACGCCATGGCGATGCCACCGCCCATGGTGCCGGCGCCGATGACGCCGACCCGTGCGATCTTGCGCCTGACGATATCCTTAGCCCCAACCTTCGCCGCCTCGCGCTCGGCGAAGAACAGATGCCGCTGGGCGCGCGACTGGTCACCAGCAACGAGTTTGACGAACAGTTCGCGTTCCGCCGCCAGCGCTTCTTCGAACGGCAGCGTGATGGCGTTGCGGACCGACTGCGCGCAGGCAATCGGCGCTTCGAGCCCGCGCGCCTTTTTGGCAAGTTCAGCCGCTTGCCTGTCGAACCCAGGCAATTCGGCTTGATTGAGACGGCCATCCCGGTCGCGTACTGGCGTGAACGGCCCACCCTGATAAGCTGTTTCGTTGGCGAAACGAACCGCCTGCGCGCTCAGATTACCATCGAAGACGCCGTCGACCAGCCCGGCGGCAAGCGCCTCGGCCGCACCGATCGGTGTTCCCGAAACGATCATGCTGAGCGCCTTCAGCGCGCCGACGAGGCGCGGCAGCCGAACCGTGCCGCCTCCGCCGGGCAGCAGGCCGAGCTTGACTTCTGGCAAGCCGAGCTTGGCCTGGCTGTCGGCAATGCGAAAATGGCAGCCGAGCGCCAGTTCCAGACCGCCGCCGAGCGCAGTGCCGTGGATGGCGGCGACCGTCGGCTTGGCAATGGCTTCCAACACGGCAATGATCGCGCGCAGATCGGGCTGCTGCACCGGCTTGCCGAACTCGGTGATATCGGCGCCGGCGACGAAGGTCCGCCCGGCGCAAGCGATGACGATGGCCGTAACATCAGGCTCGTCGCGCAAGGAGACAAGCGCCTGCATCAGCGGCTCGCGAACATGGAAGCTCAGCGCATTGACCGGCGGATTGTCGATGGTCACGACCGCGACGCCGCCGTCCCTTGTAACGCTCACGAAATTGGACAAGCAGGACCTCTCGCAATGATGACGGCGGACAATGCCGAGGGATTTACAGGGCCGATACCCGGATGGGAACCGCGATGTTTCGCGGAAAGGCTCCGGGCTTGCCGTGGTGATCCTTCGCGCCGCCATCAAAAGATTCTGCTCCGCCTAGCGAAGAACTAGCCCAGCGCCTTCTGGCCGCCCGCGGCGGTGATGACGCCGACGATGATCAGTCCGGTCAGCAGCAGCCGGACGCCGGCGCTGACGCCGAACGTGTTGAGCATGGTCAAGAGCAGCACCAGGAAGAGGGCCGCGCCCCAGACGCCCGGCACGTTGGCCTTGCCGCCGGCCACCGACGTGCCGCCGATGACGACGACGGCGATCGAGGCCAGCAGGTACTCGTTGCCGATATCGACGTTGGCGCCGCGGAAATAGCCGGCGAGCAGCGCGCCGTCGAGGCCGCCGAGCGCGCCCGACAGCGTGTAGGTGAGGAAGCGGATACGCCCGACATTGACGCCAGCCAGCCACGCGGCGCGGATGTTCTGGCCGATCGCCAGCACCGAACGGCCATAGATCATGCGCTGCAGCGCGATCGCAGCACCGATGGTGAACAGCACGGTGAGGATCGCCAGCACCGGAATGCCCATAATCTGCCAGTTTGTAAAGCTGGCGAAGCCCGGCGGCGGCTTGATCTGCAGGCCGCGGCCATAGCTGATGTCGATCGACTGGATGATGAAGCTCGCCGACAATGTGGCGATGATCGGCGGGATGCGCAGCGCCCAGATCAAGAGATAATTGGCGGCGCCGATCGCCATGCCGCTGGCCAGCGCCGCCAGCAGCCCGACGGCGATCATCGAATCATTGCCGTCCATGACCTTCATGGCGACGGCGCTGGCGAGGCCGATATTGGCCGGCAGCGACAGGTCGACGTTGCCCGGCCCGAGCGTGATGACGAACATCTGGCCGACACCGACGATGACGGTGAAGACGGCGAGCGAAAGTGCTGCCGTGATCATGCCGCCGCCGCCATAGCCGCCGGTGAAGGCGATCGTCGCCAGCCAAACCAGCAGCGCGCCGATGAAGGACCATATCCAGGGTTTGGCGAGCAGTAATCGCACCGATGCCATCGCTCACCTCTCCCTGCGGCTGATGAGCACCCGGGCCGCCAGCACGATGATGAGGATGGCGCCATTGGCGGCCACCTGCCAGTCGGGCGGGATGTGCATGAAGGTCAGCAGCGGCGAGGCGGCGAGCGCCAGCGTCAGCGCGCCGATCACCGCGCCGATCGGCGACACCCGGCCGCCGACGAATTCGCCGCCGCCGAGGATGACGCCGGCGATCGCAAGCAGCGTATAGCCATTGCCGATATTGGCATCGGCCGAGGTGGTGATGCCGATCAGGGCCATGCCGGACAGGACGCCGAACAGGCCGGCCAGTGCGAACAGCATGATCTTGGTCTTGAGCAGCGACCAGCCGGCGCGTTCGAGTGCGGCGGCATTGCCGCCCGATCCGCGCAGGATCACACCATAGGAGGTGCGCATCAGCCCGAAATGGACGACCGCCGCGATCAGCAGCGCCGCGATGATCGGAAAGGGAACTAAGGGCGGCTTGAAGGCCATGAGCGACAGCAGCCAGTCCGGCGCCTTGCCGCCGGGCTTCGGCAGAATGAGGATGGCAAGACCCTGCCAGACAAAGCTCATGCCGAGCGTCACGACGATTGAAGGCAAATTGCGCAGATGGATCAGCGCGCCGAGCAGCGCATAGACGCCGATCGATCCGAGCAGGATCAGGATGCCGACCAGCGGCGCGTCCTTCAGCCATGTCGCCGTGACGCAGCCGACGAAACCGACGAACGTGCCGATCGACAAGTCCAGCTCGTTGCCGGCAATGACGAACATCTGCGCGATCGTCGCCAGGGCGATCGGGATCGCCAAATTGAGCATCAGGCTGAAGCCGAAATAACTGATGGCGCGCGGGTTGAGCCAGGCGATCGCCAGCAGCACCAGCACCAGCGACATCGCAGGCAGCAGCCCGCGCAACAGGCGCGCCCGCGCCAGCGCGCCGCGCTCGGAAGAACTCTTGGGACCGGTCTCGACGGGTGCTGCCGTCATCTCAGGCCGCGTCGCCGAACGAGGACTGGATGATCTTTTCCTCCGTCAGCTCGTCACGACCAAGGTTGGCGACGATCCGGCCGTTCTTGAAGACATAGATGCTGTGGCAATTGTCGAGCTCTTCGGTTTCCGTGGTGTACCAGAGGAAAGTGCGGCCGCGGCCAGCCTCTTCGCGCACAAGATCGTAGACCTCGAGCTTGGTGCCGATATCGACGCCGCGCATCGGGTCGTCCATCAGCACGATCTTCGCGTCGGAACCGAGCGCCCGGGCAAACAGGACCTTCTGCTGGTTGCCGCCGGACAGCGAGAAGATGTTGTTGTTCATGTCGGGCGTGCGGATGCCGATTTTCCCGCGCCAGAAGTCGGCGAGCTCGGCTTCGCGCTGCGGCGAGATCAGCAGGCCGTTGCGCAATCGCCTCAGCGAGCGGACGCCGATGTTTTGCGCAATCGACCATTGCGGAAAAATCCCGTCCGACTGCCGGTCGCCGACCACCAGTGCCACCGGCGCGGTGACCTCGATGCCGGTTTTGGCGCGGGCAGCGGCGGCGAAGATCGCCAGCAGCAGATCGGTCTGTCCGTGACCGGCCAGCCCGGCAAGGCCGATGATCTCGCCCGCATGCGCCACAAGTTCGTTGCCGTCCTCTTGCCGCGCTGGCCGGGCCCGGACCCGCAATGGCCCGGTCTCCGGCTTTTGGGTCGCAATTTCGGCGGCGATCTTCTCACGCGTTTCCGCTCCACCCATGGTCGTCACCAGCCTGTCGCGATCGAAAGCCTTCGCCGCATCCGACGCAACGACCTTGCCGTCGCGCATCACCACGATGCGGTCGGCATTCCCGAGCACCTCGCCCAGAACATGCGAGATCAGAATGCAGCTCTTGCCCCCGGCGACAAAGCGCCGGACGAAGGCCAGCAACTGGCCGGCCGTGTGCGCGTCGAGCGAGGATGTCGGCTCGTCAAGGATGACCAGTTCGAGCGGATCCTGCGTCACCGTGAAGGCACGCGCCACCTCGACCATCTGCCGCCTGCCGATGGAAAGATCGCTGGCGATATCGGAGGCGGAGATGCTGTGGCCCGGGAATATCTCGTCGAGCTTGGCGGCAATGAGATCGGCCGCCTTGCGCCGCCAACCGAACCCGCGCAGCGTCGTATGGTTGATGCGCGTGTTCTCGGCGACGCTGAGGTTAGGGCACAGCGACAGCTCCTGGAACACGCAGCGTATGCCGAGCTGTTGCGCGCGCGGCACCGAATAATTGTCCTCGATGCCGCCACGCACCGCGATCCGCCCGCTGTCGGGCACGAGCGTGCCCGCCACCATATGCATGAGCGTCGACTTGCCCGCGCCATTGTGGCCGACGAGACCGACGCATTCGCCGGCGCCAACGTGGAAGTCGACGCCCGCGAGCGCCCTGACGGCGCCGAAACGTTTTTCGGTGCCGTCCAGTCTGATGATGTCGATATTGGCGGCGCCGAAATGTTTTTCGGCGCCATCCAGTCTGACGATGTCTGCGTTACCTCTAGGCATCCCTAGCGACGTCCGGTTGGCGATGCAGCTGGCAACGTGCCACGCTCACTTGATGTTGGCTTTAATTGCCGCGATGGCGTCTTCCTGAGTGTATTCGTGACTGGCGACACCACCCTTGGGGATGTTCGGCAGCTCCGCCTCGAAAGTATCCTGGGTGAAGGCGAGGTATGGCACCAAGAGATCATGTGGCACATCCGTGCGGCCGTCGAGCACCTGCTGCGCCACCCAGAAGGCCAGCGACGACACGCCCGGCGCGATGGACGCCGACCAGGTCTGGTAGCCATCCTTGTCCTTCTGTTCCTTCCACCATTGCAGTTCATCCTGACGATTGCCCATGATGATCGTCGGGCGCGGCTTGCCGGCAGCGGCAAAGGCTTGTGCCGCGCCATAGCCATCGCCGCCCTGATCGACGACGCCGACGATTTCCGGCAGTGACGGCAGGATCGTCGCGACCGCCTTCTGCGCTGTGGTCTGATCCCAGTCGCCGGTCACCGAACCGACGATCTTGAACTTGGGATGAGCGGCGACGCCTTCCAGAATCCCGGCATGGATGGCGTCGTCGATCGACGTGCCGGCAAGGCCGCGGATTTCCAGCAGATTGCCGCCCTCGGGATGGAACTTAGCCATCTGCTCGACTTCCTGCCTGCCCATGTCCTTGAAGTCGACGACCACGCGATAAGCGCAGGGCTCGGTAACGATGCCGTCGAAGGAGACGACGACGATGCCGGCATCGCAGGCCTGCTTGATGGCGCCGTTGAGCGCGTCCGGCGAGGCGGCGTTGATGACGATGGCGTCATAGCCTTGCAGGATCAGGTTCTGCACCTGAGCCGCCTGGGTCGGCACTTCCTTGTCGGCCGTCGTGAAGATGTCCGCGGCTGCCACCACCCCGTCGGCGACCGCCTTCTTGGTGACGATGGCATAGCTGTTGAGCATCGCCTGTCGCCACGAATTACCGGCATAATTGTTGGAAAAGGCGATCTTCTTGTCGCTGGTGTCGGCAAGCGCGTTGCCTGACGCGAGCATCGCCGCAAGGGCACTCAAGACGAGTATCTTCTTCATGTGTTATCCTCCCATGGATTGCTGGTCGTTGTTGGCTGCTGGTGGCTGTTATGACGGCCCTCGTTTCAATATTGTCAGACAAATTTAGATGGGCGCACTTGTCAACAGCGATCGGTGACGGTTTGACGATCAACTTGCGGTGCAATGATTGAAAAGGCTTCGGCTCCTGGTCTAGGGGTGGGGCAGGAGACTGAATCGAGATGGCAGCGACGCCGACTGATGCGCTGGGCGCCCCCGGAATTCCGGCGCGCTGGACGTCAAGCGCCAAGAGCGGCGTCGGAACCGCGCTTTCTCCGGCCTGCCCTATCTGGTTCACGATCAGCCACGGCATCCTCAACGAGGTCTATTATCCCAGCCTCGACAGCGCCTGCACCCGAGACATGGGGCTGGTCGTCACCGGCCCCAGCGGCTATTTCTCGGAAGAAAAGCGCGATGCCGTGCACAGCGTCGAGCCGTTCGAGGATGGGGTGCCCGCCTACAGGCTGGTCAACACCGCCGCCGATGCCACCTACCGGATCGAAAAGCGTATCATCACGGATCCGGAACATCCTGCTTTGCTGCAGGAAATCAGCTTCACGCTGCTGAGAGGTCCGCTTGCCGACTACCGCGTCTACGCGCTGCTGGCGCCGCATCTGGTCAACGCCGGCATGGGCAACACCGCCTGGATCGGCGACTACGAGGGAAAGCCTGTCCTGTTTGCATCGGGGCGTGGTGTTTGCCTGGCGCTCGCCTCGTCGCTGCCTTGGGGAGGCTGCTCGGCCGGCTATGTCGGCGCCTCCGACGGCTGGCAGCAACTCCATTATAACGGCCGGCTCGACCCGGCTTGCCGCAGGGCCGAAAATGGCAATGTGGCGTTGACCGGGGAGATCGGCTTTTCGGCCGCGAACTCGAAGGCTTTGCTGGCGCTGGGTTTTGGGGCAACGCCGCAAGAGGCGGCGGAGGTCGCTTCCGCTAGCTTGAAGCAAGGCTTCGGTCCCGCCGCCAAGATCTATGTCGAAAAATGGCGGAAATGGCAGATCGGCCTGCTGCCGCTGGACCGGCATGTAGCAGGGATCAACACCTATCGCGTCAGCACGGCGGTTCTGGCGACGCACCGGTCCTCCGCGAAATCCGGTGCAGCCGTCGCCAGTCTGTCGATCCCATGGGGCTTCAGCATGGGCGACGACGATCTCGGCGGCTATCATCTGGTCTGGCCGCGCGATCTGGTCGAAACCGCGGGCGGTTTTCTGGCCGCCGGCGATCCGGCGGGAGCGCTTGAGATTCTCGCCTATCTCCGCTCCATCCAGCAGCCGGATGGGCATTGGCCGCAGAACGCCTGGCTCGACGGATCAGCCTATTGGCCCGGCATCCAGATGGACGAATGCGCCTTTCCATTGCTGCTCGCCGACGCGCTCCGCCGCGCAGGGCGCCTGGCAGACGCCGCGTTGCTCTCCTTCATGCCGATGATCGAGCGCGCCGCTTCCTATGTCGTGCGCAACGGTCCCGTCACCGGCGAAGACCGCTGGGAAGAGGATGCCGGCTACAGCCCGTTCACGCTGGCCGTCGAGGTCGCCGCTCTACTGGCCGCGGCCGACATGTTCGAAACCTGCGGCAAAGCAGAGCCGGCAAATTATCTGCGTGAAACCGCCGATGTCTGGAACGACCAGATCGAGCGCTGGACCTATGTCACCGGCACCTCACTCTGCGAAGAGGTCGGCGTCGAAGGCTATTACGTCCGCATCGCGCCGCCCGACACCGCCGGCGCGGCGTCGCCGAAGGACGGCTATGTGCCGATCAAGAACCGGCCGCCCGGCGATACCGACCGGCCGGCCGAGGCGATCGTCAGCCCGGATGCGTTGGCCCTCGTCCGCTTCGGCCTCAGGGCCGCCGACGACCCCCGCATCGTCGAGACGATCAAGGTTATCGATGCGCGGCTGCGCTGCGACCTGCCGCAGGGGCCCGTCTGGTATCGCTATATCGGCGACGGCTATGGCGAACATGCCGACGGCACGCCATTCGACGGAACCGGCCAGGGCCGGCCCTGGCCGCTGCTGGTCGGCGAGCGCGGCCATTACGAACTGGCGGCGGGCCGCAAGGACAAAGCAGCGAGCCTGCTCAAGACGTTTGAGGGCTCCGCCGGGCCCGGCGGCCTGCTGCCCGAGCAGGTCTGGGATGGTCCCGACATGCCGGAACACGAACTGCGGCACGGTGGGCCGTCGGGCAGCGCCATGCCGCTGGTCTGGGCGCATTCGGAGCACATCAAGCTGCTGCGTTCGCTCAGTGACGGCGCCGTCTTCGACATGCCGCCGCAAGGGGTGAAGCGCTACATCGAGGACAGGACCGTGGCGCCGCGCCGGATATGGCGCTTCAACCACAAGGTCCGCACCATGCCCGCCGGCAAGATGCTGCGCGTCGAACTGCTGGCCCGGGCGGCGGTGCATTGGAGCAGCGACGGTTGGGCGACCGTCCATGACGCCGAGACGACCGAGAATGCCTTCGGTATTCATCTCACGGACCTGTCCGTTGCCGATGTTCCGCCGCGCAATACGATCGTCTTTACTTTTTTCTGGCCCGATGCCGGCCGTTGGGAGAATGTCGACTTTTCCATCGATATCGATGGGCCGGACAAGCAGTAGATCTTCTATCCCTCAAGAACCAGGACGAGAAACATGCAGATCGGAATGATGGGACTGGGCAGGATGGGCGCCAACATGGTTCGGCGCCTGTTGCGCGATGGCCACGAATGCGTGGTCTACGACATCAACCCGGCCAGCGTTGCAGCCCTTGTGACAGCTGGCGCGATCGGAGCGGCTTCGATGGAGGAGTTCGTCGGCAAGCTGACCAAGCCGCGCAGCGCCTGGCTGATGCTGCCGGCGGCGATCACCAGCCGGATCGTCGACCAGGTGGCCGACCTGATGGAGCCGGGCGACATCATCATCGACGGCGGCAATTCCTATTATCACGAGGCTGTCGACCATGCAGCGCGCCTGGCATTGAAAGGCCTGAGCTATGTCGATGTCGGCACCAGCGGCGGCGTCTGGGGCCTCGAGCGCGGCTATTGCCTGATGATCGGCGGCCCCGACAGCGCGGTCCAGCATCTCGATCAGGTCTTCGCCACCCTGGCGCCGGGCGCCGACACCGGAGGGCCCGCCCCCGGCAAGGATGCAGGAACGGCCCCGTTCGGCTATCTCCACTGCGGACCGAGCGGCGCCGGCCATTTCGTCAAGATGGTCCACAACGGCATCGAGTACGGCGTTATGGCCGCCTATGCCGAAGGCATGAACATCCTGAAATCGGCGAATGCGGGCAAGAGACAGCGGACGGCCGACGCTGAAACCAGCCCGCTCGAAAACCCGCAATATTACCAATTCGACATCGATATCGCCCAGGTGGCCGAAGTCTGGCGGCATGGCAGCGTCATCGGCTCCTGGCTGCTCGACCTGACGGCGGGCGTGTTGAAGGCCGATTCGGGGCTGACGCAGTTCGGCGGACGGGTTTCGGATTCCGGCGAAGGCCGCTGGACGCTGAAGGCGGCGATCGACACCGGCGTGCCGGCGCCGGTGCTGTCCTCGGCCCTGTTCGACCGATTCTCTTCGCAAGGCGAATCCGAATTCGCCGACAAGCTGCTGTCCGCCATGCGCTATGCCTTTGGCGGCCATGTCGAAAAGCCGAAGACCAGCTCGTGACAGGGAACGCACGCCCATGAACCAGGAACGGTCCGACACGCTGGTGCTTTTCGGGGCGACCGGCGATCTCGCCCACAAGAAGATCTTCCCCGCACTTTACGCCATGGTCGCCAAGGGAACGCTGACCGAGCCAGTGATCGGCGTCGCTTTCGATGCCTGGGACGTGAAGCAGTTGCAGGCGCGCGCCCGCGACGGCATCGTCAAGGCCATCGGCAAGGTCGACGAAAAGATCTTCGCGAAACTTGCGTCGCTGCTTCGCTATGTCAGCGGTGATTACCGCAGCGCCGCGACATTCGACAAACTGAAAAGCGCGCTGGGAACCGCACAGCACCCGCTGCACTCTCTGGCAGTGCCGCCGACCATGTTCGAGACGGTCATCCAGGGGCTGGAACAGTCGAGCGCCGCCCAGGGCGCGCGCCTGATGGTGGAAAAGCCTTTCGGCCACGATCTGCAATCGGCGCGCTGGCTGAACCGGGTCCTGCATCTGGTTTTCGACGAAAAGTCGATCTTCCGCATCGACCACTACCTCGGCAAAGAAGCGATCCAGAACCTGCTCTATTTCCGCTTCGCCAATTCCTTTCTCGAGCCGATCTGGAACCGCAATTTCGTCGAGAGCGTCCAAATCACCATGGCCGAGGATTTCGGCGTCGAGGGCCGCGGCCGCTTCTATGACGAGGTCGGCTGCATCCGCGATGTCATCGAGAACCATCTGCTCAACATCCTGCTGCTGCTTGCCATGGAGCCTCCCGTCGGCCGCTCGGCCGACGATCTGATCGACGAGAAGGTGCAGGTGCTGCGGGCGGTCCGGACGCTGACCAAGGACGATGTCATGCGCGGCCAATTCAAAGGCTATCTCAGCGAGCCGGGCGTGGCGCCAAACTCGCCGGTCGAGACCTTCGCGGCGGTGCGGTTCTTCGTCGACACCTGGCGCTGGCAGGGCGTGCCTTTCTTCATTCGCGCCGGAAAGTCCATGCCGGTGCACGCCACCGAGGTCATTGTTCGGCTGAAGCGGCCGCCGCTTAATGTCTTCGATCCGATCAAGCCCGACGACGCCAACTACGTGCGCTTCCGCATCGACCCACAGGTGGCGATCTCGGTCGGCGCCCAGCGCAAGGCCCCTGGCGACGACATGATCGGCGAGCAGGTCGAACTCACCGCACTCGACGACACCAAGGGCGACATGCCGCCCTATGAGCGGCTGATCGGCGACGCCATGAACGGCAACGGCCAGTTGTTCACCCGCCAGGATGCCAGCGAACTCGCTTGGCGGATCGTCGGCCCGGTGCTTGGCGACACCACGCCGCCTCACCTTTACGAGCCTGGAACATGGGGCCCGGCCGATGCGATGGCCGGGTTCGGACCGCCGAACGGCTGGATCAATCCGGCGAAATGAACTTGAGAGGCGACGCAATGGCCAAAGCGGCGAAGAAGCCGGCACCGGACAGCGAAAAAATCGTGCTTGCGATCGATATTGGCGGCTCCCATGTCAAGATCCTCACCAGCGCCGGCGGCGAGGAGCGCAGAACCGATTCCGGACCCGGCCTGACGCCGCAGCAGATGATCGCGGCCGTGCAGACGCTCACCGATCGCTTGCCCTACGACGTCATCTCGATGGGTTATCCCGGCCCGGTGCACCACAACAGGCCGCTGACCGACCCCGCTAATCTCGGCAAGGGCTGGGTCGGATGTGACTTCGCAACGCAGTTCGGCAAGCCGGTGAAGGTGGTCAACGACGCGCTGATGCAGGCCATCGGCAGCTACGAGGGCGGGCGCATGCTGTTCCTGGGTCTGGGGACGGGGCTCGGTGCTGCCATGATTGTCGACAACGTCGCCCAGCCGATGGAACTCGCGCATCTTCCCTACAAGAAGGGCGGCAGCTTCGAGGACTATGTCGGCGAACGCGGCCTTGAAAAGCGCGGCAAGAAGAAATGGCGCAAACACGTCTTCGATATCGTCGAGCGGCTACGCGCCGCCATGCAGCCTGACTATGTGGTCATCGGCGGCGGAAATATCGACAAACTCGACGAATTGCCTGCCGGTTGCAGGCGTGGTGACAACACACGCGCCTTCGAAGGGGGATTTCGACTGTGGCGCGACAAATCCTTGGTTGTGTGATATTATGGACGTTCGGGTTCAGACCTGTTGATCCGGCCCTGCCGTTAGTATTGTTGTTCAAAATAATGGGCAACGTGGTGCGGCGTCATTGCGTTACGCAGATTTGCCGACTAGGAAGTCTGCGACCCCCACGGACGGAGAAAATAGATTGACCGACGACAGCAACAAAGCCCGCAAGGACATCGACCTGCTCGAGCTGACCGCTCACATCGTGTCCGCTTACGTCGAGAAGAACCGCTTGCCGGCTTCCGGCCTCGGCGATCTCATCGCCAGCGTCAGCGCGTCGATAGGTGGGCTCGGACAGCCCGCCATTCCGGTGGCAGCACCGCTGGTCCCCGCGGTCAATCCTAAGAAATCGGTGACGCCGGACTACATCATCTGCCTCGAAGACGGCAAGAAGTTCAAATCCCTGAAGCGCCATATCGGCGTTCATTTCGGGCTGACGCCGGATGCCTATCGCGCCAAATGGGGCTTGCCGGCCGACTATCCGATGGTTGCCCCCACCTATGCGGCCTCGCGCTCGCAACTGGCAAAGGCAATCGGTCTTGGCCGCAAGGCCGCCCCGCCGGCACCGGTCAAGAAGACCAGGAAGCCCAAGGCCACGGTCTAACAGCACGACATCGGGTCTGGTCGCTCCGCCCGGCGGTAACGCCACGGCGGAGCGCAAATTGTTTTGATCCAGGACAGGTTTTTGCACGCGCTCTGGGCCGAATTGCGCTAAAGACGCCTTGGTCGGACCAGCGCCCATCGTGGAAGTGCCCCGCCGGCCGACTTCTTTGCCACGGGGCCTAGATCAATGACATCCGAACTGCATCCATCGCACGACCAGCGCTATGCCGCCTTCCGCCACAAACCCTTCCTGAGTTATTGGGCGGCGCGCTTCCTCTCCACATTCGCCACCCAGATCGTATCCGTCGCCGTCGGCTGGCAGGTGTACGACCTGACCCGCGATCCATTCGATCTCGGCCTTGTCGGCATTGTCCAGTTCTTGCCTTCGCTGCTGCTGGTGCTGGTCACGGGGGTGGTCGCCGACCGTTTCGGCCGCCGCCTGATCATGGCGCTGACCGCGCTGCTGGAGGCGATCTGCGCGCTGGCCCTGCTGCTGCTGACGTTGCGCGGCCTTAGCGGGCCGGGCTTGATCTTCGGCGTGCTCGCCATGTTCGGCATCGCGCGCGCCTTCTTCGGACCGGCGGCGGCGTCGCTGTTCGCCAACCTCGTGCCGCCAGAGGATTTCGGCAACGCGATCGCCTGGAATTCGTCAGCCTGGCAGACGGCGACCATCGTCGGACCGGTCGCCGGCGGCCTGCTCTACGGGCTTTCGGCGGAAGCGGCATACGGCACCGCAGCCGTTCTGATGTTTGTCGCCGCCGTGCTGGTCTTCACCATCCCGAAGCCTGCCCAGCGCAGCGAGACCGACAGGCCGACGATGCAGACCCTGTTTGCCGGCTTCGGCTACATCTGGAGCGAGAAGATCGTGCTCGGCGCCATTTCGCTCGATTTGTTCGCCGTGCTTTTGTCCGGCGCCACGGCACTGCTGCCGGTCTATGCGCGCGATATCCTGGAACTCGGCCCATGGGGCTTGGGACTGTTGCGTTCGGCGCCGGGCATCGGTGCCATCTGCGTTGCCATCTGGCTGGCCGGACATCCGATCCGCAATCATGCCGGCGTGGTCATGCTCGGCTTCGTCGCGCTGTTCGGCGCCTCTACCGTGCTATTCGGCCTCTCCACCATCACCTGGCTGTCAATCGCAGCGCTCGCCTTGCTCGGCGCCACCGATATGTTCAGCGTCTATATCCGCGAGACGCTGATCCAACTGTGGACGCCGGACAAGGTTCGCGGCCGCGTCAACGCAGTCAATCAGGTTTTCGTCGGCGCCTCCAACGAGCTTGGCGAATTCCGCGCCGGCACCATGGCGGCGTTGATCGGCACGGTGCCCGCGGTGGTGATCGGCGGCGTCGGGGCAGTCGTTGTCGCCGGGCTGTGGGCGGTGCTGTTCCCGCAATTGCGCAAGGTGCGCCACCTCAACGGACGAAACTGATCCGGCGCATATTGATCGAGGCGCGGGCCCGCGAACGCTGAATGACCGCCACGTCTCTGCTCTCATCGACGGACAGATGCTATTCGGGCGTTGCAACGCGAATCGGGCGGGTGCCGATCTTTGCCCCTGTGACAGCATCCACGGCCACCGGCTCGATTTCTGCTCCTGTCTCAGCATCGATATATCGCGCCAAACTGCCTTCACCACGGTACTGGCGTCCCCACGCACCCAGTAAGACGAGCACCGGCAAGAAATCGCGGCCGGCGGCGGTCAGCACATATTCATCGCGCGGAGGCCGCTCCGAGTAGCGCCGCTTTTCCAGAAGTCCCTCCTCCGTCAGCGTCGCCAGCCGCCGGGTCAGAATGGTGGGGGCGATGCCCAGACTTTTCCGGAATTCGTCGAAGCGGGTGAGGCCCAGGCTCGCGTCGCGAAGGACCAACATGCTCCACGCATCGCCGACGCAGGTCAGGCCGCGGGCGATCGGGCAAGAGGTATCGGAAAGATTTTTCATGTTCGTATCATTTTGATAGTGACTTCGTATCCAAATGATAGTAACATCCTTTTGAAATGCAATCCAGCACAAAGAAGGAGTGACTTCCATGAACAGGACCAACCTTGGCGTCCGCCATCCAGAACTTAACCGTCAGCGCGTGCAATCGGCGCATCGTGTCGCCGCGGCCCAGCCGAAATCGACATCGTCCAAACGGAGCATCGCAATAATCAACCTCATCGGTGGCGCGGCGGCATTCCTCCTGGCTGCGTCCCCGTTGCATGCCGGCGAGCTGTCGGCCATGGCCGGGGAGAGTATCCATCTCGGCGGTTTTCACGGCGTCTTGCACTATACCGACGAAAATGACGGCTATCGGGTGATCGCAACGATAGCCGATGGTGAGGCCGGGCTCCCGGTGCGCTTCTCGGCCACGCTCGCTGAAGGGCAGTCGACCACGATATCCGTGCCGGGCAAATTGGGCGAGCCTGAGCAAAGTCTTGAGCTGTCGCGCTCGGGCGACAAGCTTACCGTCACCGAGGTGGGGTCGAGCTCCAACCCGACAACTGGGGCCATCGCCGAGTAATGACCCTCATCGGATCGCCGGGGCGTGCGCCATTTGTGCGCGCGACCGACGCCGGTATCCAGAACAAAGAAAGAAGCGATTTCCATGAACAAGACCAATGTAGGCGTCGCCCTGGTGACAGGGGCGTCCACCGGCATCGGGCACGCAACGGCCAAGGCCCTGCAGAGTGCGGGCTTTCGCGTGTTCGGAACCAGCCGTCGCGCGGTCGCTGCACGATCCGACGGCGTTACCATGCTGACCTGCGACGTCACCGACGACGCGTCCGTGGCGAAACTGGTCGATGACGTGCTGGCCGAAACCGGGCGTATCGACCTGCTCGTCAACAATGCCGGCGTCGGCCTGCTCGGCGGTGCCGAGGAGTCCTCGACCGTCCAGGCTCGCGCACTGTTCGACGTGAATGTCTTCGGCGTTTTCCGCGTGACCAACGCGGTTCTGCCGACAATGCGCCGTCAAGGGACGGGCAGGATCGTCAATTTGAGTTCGGTATTGGGGTTAATCCCAGCCCCCTATTCCGCGCTCTATGCATCGACCAAACATGCCATCGAAGGTTATTCCGAATCGCTCGACCACGAACTGCGCCCTTTCGGAATTCGCGTCGTGCTGGTCGAGCCCGCCTATACCCGCACGTCATTTGAAGAAAATCTCGCCAGGCCGGACCAGTTGCTTGATATCTATGATGCTGCGCGCGCTGGCATGGATGTGATCCTGCGCAAAGCGATGGAAACAGGCGATGCTCCCGAAATCGTAGCCGAGACGGTCTTGAAAGCAGCGACCGAATCCGTTCCGAGGAGGCGCTATGCGGCGGGAAAAATGGCGCGCCAGGTCAGTTTCCTGCGCCGTTTCGTCCCCGCATCCGCATTCGACAAAAGCCTGCGGAAGCAGAACGGGCTGCCGGTCTGACGTCGACAATGACATCCTGCTTCGGTAGCCGGCAGGCGTTGGCAGCGCGCGGGCACGCGCCCGGCACGCGCCCGGCACGCGCTAGATTAGTTTAGCTCAGTGCAGGTTTGCCGAAGATCGTCTGCAGGAATTCGCCGAGCCAGCGCTTCAGATGCATGTCCCAGATCAGCCGGCCGCCGAGATGATCGCGGCCCGGCTGCGCGCCGGGCAACTCGAAGCGATGCGCGCCGCGAACCACCCAGCGCTGCATCATCGCCCGGGTCAATTCGCCATGGAACTGGATGCCCCAGGCATTGTCGCCATAACGAAAGGCCTGGTTGGGATAGGTTTCGGCCGTCGCCAGCAGCGTCGCGTCCTTCGGCAGCGAGAAGCCCTCGCGGTGAAACTGGTAGACCATCTCAGGCCAGCGCATCAGCTTCTTGCCATCCTCCGTCGCTTTCAGCGGATACCAGCCAATCTCGACCAGCCCCTCGCCATGGCCCTCGACCTTGCCGCCAAGGTGGTTGACCAGCATCTGCGCGCCGAGGCAGATGCCGAGCAACGGCCGGTTCTCCCTGAGCGGAACTTTCAGCCAGTCGGTCTCGCGGCGGACGAAGTCGTCCTCGTCATTGGCGCTCATCGGTCCGCCGAACACCACGGTTCCGGCATGACCGGCCAGTGTTTCCGGCAAGGCGTCGCCAAGCGGCGGGCAGCGGAGATCGAGGTCGAACCCCTCTTCGATAAGCATGTGGCCGACGCGCCCGGGGCTCGAACTCTCCTGATGCAGCACGATCAGGATTTTTGGTCTCGGCCTCGGCGTGGATGGCATGGGTATCCTGTCTATTCGTCGCTCGACGTTCCAGTGGCACCCGGCGCTTCGGCGGCCGCCTTGCGGCGTGCCTCGACGCGGTCGTGGCGTTCGACATCCATCAGCTCGGCGACCCGCCAGACGATATTGTCCTCGAGTTCGTGCAATTCGCCATCGGCATAGACGATCTCCCACATCAGGCCGATGAAGGCTTTTCGCGCGTCCGGATCGAGCTGACGCTTCAATATGCTGGTGAAGGCGTAGAGGTCGATCGCCTCATTGTCGGCCCGCTCGCCGGCAGCCGCCAGCGCGTCGAGCTCATCGCCGCTGATCGAATAGCTTTCCGCCAGCACCGCCTTGAACCGCTCCCATTCGGCATCCTGACGCACGCCGTCGGCACTCATCACATGGTAGAGAAGGGCGGATGCGGCAACGCGCGGATCATCGGCGTTGTTGCGGGCGCTGCCAGCTGCCGGCAGGTCCTTCAGAAACGACAGAACGCGTTCGAACATCTGATTCCTACTTCCCATCGGCCAAAACTATCAAGCTCAGCTGAATCAAAACAATCGAAACTTGCGTGATGATTTTTGGTCTTCGTCGTCCGGATCGACGCCGGGATCGTCGGGCAGCCGGGCCAGTTCCTCCGCCGGTTCGACAGCTTCGGCATCCGGCGGCACCGCGGCAAACGCTGTGGCGTTGACCGGCGCAACATCGTCTTCGCCACTTTCAGAGGCCGCCGCGGTGGTCGGTCTTTCAGCCGAACCGGCGGGGTTCAGCTCGATCACATTTTCTTTTGCCGGCTTGATCGGTGTCGCGATGGTCGGCACCGCGGCGTCCGGCGCGTCCTCATCACTGTCGATGAGCTGGCCGAGCCGCTCCATCGGCGCCCGCCACTCGAAGGCGTCGAGCTTGCCGGTGATCGGCGACACCGGCGCCCAGCGTTCGGAGAGGACGCCATCGGCAACCCAGGCCGGATCGCGCGGTGCACGCACTGCCTTGGACAAAAGCTGCCGCACCTTGCCCTGATCGCCGGTCTCGGCCTCCTCGATGTCGGCCAGAAGCAGATAGGCGCCTTCGCGGCGATCAATGCGGATGGCCGCCTCGGCCTCTTTGCGGGCGGTTGAAAAGTCCTGCGCGTCGAGTGCGGCGCGCGCCACCGCCAGCGACGATTCGGCGTGGTTCTTCTTCATCTCCTGCAGCTTCTTCGCCCGGTTCAGGCGGTCGAGCACGGCATCGCCTGGCCGGGCGTGGGTGTAAAGGTCCGCGATCTCCGGATGCGGCTCGGCTTTCCACGCCGCTTCGAGGATCTTCGCGCCCTTGCGCACATCATTCTGTCTGAACAGCAGTTTGGCCGCGATCACCGCTGCCGGCGCGAAATCCGGCCGCAGCCGGTTGGCCTCCAGAGCAGCGGTTTTGGCGGCATTGGGATCGCTGTCGATCAGCGCCTGCGCCTTAGCAGTGAGCAGCACGGCGCGACGCCGGTTGGCGGCATCGCGTTCGATCTGGCGCGTCGATTTCTGCGCCTCGACCAGTTTCAGCGCGCCGTCCCAGTCGCCGCGCCCGGTCAGGTCCTCCAGCGTCGATTCGGCGGCCCAGGCCAGCTGCGGCGCCATCGCCGCGGCGCGGCCGGCGTAGTGCCGCGCCGCGTTGCGATCGCCGAGGCGCTCGGCCTCGAGATAGAGCCCGCGCAGGCCGAGCAGCCGCATTTCGGGATCGTCGAGCATGGTCTCGAACTTTTCGCGGGCACCCTCATGGTCACCTTCCAGCAGCGAAGCTTGCGCCTCGAGCAGATGGATCAGCGGCTCCTGGTCGGAGCGGATCAGCTTTGCCGCTTCCTTGGTCTTCTTGCGGGCGAGCGCTCCGTCACCGGCGCCGGCGGCGATCATGCCGGTCGACAGCGCCTGGTAGCCGCGATCGCGACGGCGCACGCGGAAATAGCGGGAGATCGTGTAGGGGCTGTTCCACAGCGCCTTGACCAGCCACCAGACGATCATCACCGCGGCAACCACGGCAACGACCGCCACTGCCGCCACCATCAGGCTGACCTGGTATTGATAGCCGCTGAAGGTGACGACCATCTCGCCCGGCCGGTCGGCCAGCCAGCCGAAACCCAGCGCGAGCGCGAAAACGACGGCAAGGAAAAGCAGAATGCGAATCATCGGGTTTTCCTCACGCCTTCATCGCACCTGATATCAGCGCGTCGACCTGCTTCTCGACCTCGATCCGCGCCTTCAATTTGCCGGCAAAATCGGCGCCGGCAGCCTTCACCGGCTCGGGCAGCGTGTCGTATTCGCTGAGCGCCTTGGCGTAGTCGCCCTGATTGACCGCCACCTCCATGCGGGCGACGGTTTCCGGAGCGCCAGCGCCTTCGACGGCGCCGATCGGCCGGACCTTGACCAGTGATTCGGCGCTCGACAGCAGGTTTTGCAGGAAGCCGGCATTCTGGTCGACGGGCTCGGAGGCAGCGACCATGGCACTGGCGGCGGCGGCCACTTCGGCGGCGATCTCGGCACGGGTCGGAACGCCTTTTTCGGCATAGGGACGCAAAGCCGCGATCTCCGGCGCATCGGGTGAAATCGCCGCAAAGGTTTCGAGTTCGGCGGCGAATGGCGCACCGCGGTCGAGGGCTGCCTTCAGCGCCGAGGCGGCGATGGCGAGCGCAACCTTCGGCTGCCCGGCCTGTGCTTCGACCTTGCCGGAAAGCTGCGACACCGACTGTTCCAGCGCCGCAAGCCGGCCGTCCTGCGCCTTTGCCGTCTCACCGGCGGATTTCACCGCCGCGTCGAGCCCGGCCAGCTTTTCATTGAGCGGGCCGAGATCGACCGGGGTCGTATTGCCGGCCTGGCCAAGGGCCGCGACCGCCGTCTCGATCTGCCTGACCTTGTCGCCAAGGGCTGCAATCCCGGCAGTGTCGCCTGCTCCGCCCTGCTCGACCGCCGATTTCAGCGCCGCGACATCCGTCTTGACCTGATCCAGCGCCGACAACAGCCCTTCCACCTTGGCCGACGCATCATTGTCGCCGGCTGTGTCCTTGAGCCCGGCGATCTCGCTCTTCAGCGAAGCGATTTCGCCATTGATGCCATCGAGCGACACGCCGCCCGAGGAGACGTCGCCAGTCCCTGGCGCGCCGAGCAGGCCGGCAAACTGCAGCCCTCCGGCGGCAGCGAGCGCGATGACGCCGCCGATAATGCCGGCAGCGATGCCGTTGATGCCGCCACGCTTCGGCCGCGCTGCCATGTCTTCATTCCCTGTCTGGGTTTCCGTCGGCGCATCTTCGGTGCCGCTGGTCCCTGTCCCGCTGGTTTTGGCCGATGCGTCGTCGAAACTGTAGTCAAAGGCCCGGTTCGCAGACGCCTCCGCGCCGGCCGGATAGGTCGGTTTGGGTCCTTCAGGACCTTTGACGCCGCCCTCTGCCGGCTCTTCCGAACCGGCTGGCGGGGCCGCGTCGGCATGTTCCCACGGCTCGATGTCGGTCTGGTCGGCATGGACGGGTTCTTCAGGCGCCTCCGGCTGCGACGCGTTCTCCGATTCCTCCGCCTTCGCCTCGTCGGTCCGCCCGTTGGCGGCCTCTTCGTCGGCAACGCGCGACACGGCGCCGGGTTCGAGCTCGATGGTGACCGGCTCGCGACGGCTTTTCGAATGCCGCATCTTCGGCGTCTTGACCATGCTTGGGCTCCGCAAAATTCGCTTCGGGATGGTTCAGAAAAGGGTCTAGCACATCACCAAGCGGTGAAAAGGGGCGGCGTGATGACGCCGTGACTTCGAAGTCAGTTTTGGCAAAACGCCGCAGGGGCCGTATCTGCACTTCAGGGAGATCAGAAACAAAAAAACCCGCCTTGGCGGCGGGTCGTCGGCGCGAATGGGCACCATAAGCAAATTCTTAGCACAGCTGCCGGCACAAAGCAAGAACAAACATGCTGATCCAGGCCAGTCGCCGCAGCGCCGACGCCCGGGACGGGCAGGCAGCAGCGGCCGGCGTCGATCAGTGCCGCGCCTGCAAAAGTCCCAGCAGCGCATCTTCGCTGGGCTCAGGCGCTATCCGGATCCTGTCGCCGGCGACATCATCCAACGCCGCGGCAATTCGCGCCGACAAAGCGAAAAAAACTGTCCTCTCAAAAACGCCAAGCAGCGCCGGCCGGCCGGCCAGTGCCTGCATCGCTGTGGCCGCATTGGCCGAATAGAGCAGCACCGCCGCGACCGGCAGGCCGGACAAGCGCGCAAGAACGGCTTCGTCGGAATAGTCCAGCGCGACGGTGTCATAGGTCTCGACGGCGCGGACGTGAACGCCTGCCGCCTGCAGCCGCTGCTCGAAACCCGAAAACCGCACGCGCCCGCACAGATAGACGATGCTCTGTGCGGGGTAACCGCCGGCAAGCGCATCCGCCAGCGCCTCGGCGTCGCCCGGCCCTTCGCTGACGGGGAAGAATCCCGCAGCGTGGGCCGCTTCCGCGGTCCTTTTACCGACGGCATGGCAGGGCAAGCCGGCGAGCGCTGCGATGATTTCCTTCGGCGCGTGGCGCACGGCATTAGCGCTGGTGATGGCAACGGCCACGGCATTGTATGCGACCCCGTCTGCATCGACCGGCAGCGCCACCGTCTCGGTCAGCGGCAGCAGGATTGGCTTAAAACCCTGGTCCTCTAGCCGCTGTGCCGTGCGCGAGGCGCCCGGTTCCGGCCTCGTCACCAGGACGCGACGCATGGTCAGGCCCAGCCCTCGAAGAATTTTTCGCCGGCCTTGGCCCGTACGGTCCTGGCGGCATCCTCGCCGATGTGGGCGGCATCTTGCACCGGGCCTTCCGCCTTGACCTCATGGGACTGCGTACCGTCCGGCGAGATGATCAGCCCGGCAAAGAAAACCGTTCCCCCCGATATCGTCGCATGGCCGGCGATCGGCGTGCGGCACGATCCGTCGAGCGCCGCCAGGAAGGCGCGTTCGCAGGCCAGCGCCTGCCCGGTCGGCAAATCATGGATTGCTGTCAGCATCCTTTCCACATCGAGGTCGCCAATGCGGCTTTCGATGCAGATCGCGCCTTGCCCCGGCGCCGGCGGAAAGGTGTCGAGCGGCATCAGGTCGGTGACGACATCTTCGAGCCCGAGCCGCTTCAGCCCGGCATAGGCAAGGATGGTGCCGTCGGCGACGCCCTCGTCGAGCTTGCGCAGCCGCGTCTGCACATTGCCGCGGAACATCACCACGTCGAGGTCCGGCCGCATCCGCCGGATCAGCGCCTGGCGCCTGAGCGATGACGAGCCGACCTTCGCGCCGTGCGGCAATCCGGCGATTGTTTTCGCCGCCTTGCCGACGAAAGCGTCGCGGGCATCTTCGCGCGGCAGGAAGGCGGACAGTTTCAGCCCATCGGGCAACACCGTCGGCATGTCCTTCGACGAATGCACGGCGATGTCGATGCGGCGCGCCAGCAGCGCTTCCTCGATCTCCTTGGTGAACAGGCCCTTGCCGCCGGCTTCCGACAGCGGCCGGTCCTGGATGCGGTCGCCGCTGGTCGAGATGACGACCACTTCGAATGCCTCAACCGGCATGCCGTACGCGGCCATCAGCCGCGCCTGCGTTTCATGTGCCTGCGCCAGCGCCAGCGGGCTGCCGCGTGTTCCGATTTTCAAGGTTGTTTGCATGGCGCGCCGTCCGTGATAACCCCCGGCAGATTGAGGCCGTTTTCCGGGCTTCCTCCTAACGGGGAAAGACTGGTTGCACAATCTCTGGGGGATAGCGACGAATTGATCCGCGTTCTGGGCATTGAGACGAGTTGCGACGAGACCGCCGCGAGCGTGGTGGCGCTGGACGGCGGCGGCGCGCCGAAAATCCTGTCCGATATCGTGCTCAGCCAGATCGAGGAGCATGCCGCCTTCGGCGGTGTCGTTCCGGAAATCGCCGCGCGCGCCCATGTCGAGGCGCTGGACGGCATCATCGAGGCAGCGCTGGCCGATTCGGGCGTCGATCTCGCCGACATCGACGCAATTGCCGCGACAGCCGGCCCCGGCCTGGTCGGCGGGCTGATCGTCGGGCTGATGACGGCCAAGGCGATCGCCGCCGCTACGAATAAGCCGCTGATCGCCATCAACCATCTCGAAGGCCACGCGCTGACCGCGCGGCTGACCGACGGGCTCGATTTTCCCTACCTGTTGCTGCTGGTGTCCGGCGGCCACACGCAGATCGTCGCGGTGCGTGGCGTTGGCGACTACCAGCGCTGGGCGACAACCATCGACGATGCGCTCGGCGAAGCCTTCGACAAGACGGCCAAGATGCTCGGCCTGCCCTATCCCGGTGGACCGAATGTCGAGAAGGCAGCGGCGACCGGCGATGCCACGCGCTTCGCCTTCCCGCGGCCGATGAAAGGCTCGGCGCAGCCCGACTTTTCCTTTTCCGGGCTGAAGACCGCCGTGCGCCAGGCGGCGACGGCCATTGCCCCGTTGAGCGACCAGGACGTCGCCGATATCTGCGCCTCGTTCCAGGCGGCGGTGGCGGATGCGCTGGACGATCGTGTTTCGAGGGCGCTGAACCGATTCCGTCAGGAGTTTCCACGCGAGATGGAGCCTGCGCTCGTCGTCGCCGGCGGCGTCGCTGCCAACCGGACGATCAAAGCGACACTCGAAGCCCTGTGCGAGAAAGCCGGCTTTGCTTTCGTCGCACCGCCGCTCAAACTCTGCACCGACAATGCGGCGATGATCGCCTGGGCCGGCATCGAACGGCTGCGCGTCGGCATCGCGGGTGAGAACGCCGCCGAGTTCGTGCCGCGCTCGCGCTGGCCGCTGGACAGTATCTCTGCCCCGATGGTCGGTTCGGGCCGACGTGGGGCCAAGGCATGACCGGTAGCGGGCACAAGGCGCCAAGCGGCTGGCGCATTGCCGTGCTCGGCGGCGGTGCCTGGGGCACGGCGCTGGCACTGGCCATGCTGCGAGCCGGTCATTTCGTCCGCCTCTATGCGCGCGACCCGGAGACCGTCGCCGCGATCGACCGTGGCGAAAATCCGCGCTATCTGCCGGGCATCGCGCTCCAGCCCGGCATCGTGGCAACGAGCGACATCGAGGCCGCGCTCGACGGCGCCGACTGCGTTCTGGCGGTGGCGCCGGCGCAGTCGCTGCGCGCTATGCTCGCCACCGCGAAAGGCCCTATGCCGAACGGCATCCCGCTGGTTCTCTGCGCCAAAGGCATCGAGCGCGACACCGGCGCGCTGCTGTCGAAGATCGTCGAGGAAATCCTGCCTGGAAATCCGGTTGCCGCCCTGTCAGGCCCGAGCTTCGCCACCGACGTCGCCAGGGGGCTGCCGACGGCCGTGGTGGTCGCCGCCCGCGGCGAGGATCTCGCAGCCGACCTCGCCGCCCGCTTCTCCGCGCAGAACCTGCGCTGCTATTCGAGCGACGATCTCATCGGCGTCGAGATAGGCGGCGCGCTGAAGAACGTCTTCGCCATTGCCGCCGGCGCCGTCACCGGCGCCGGGCTCGGCGCCAGCGCCCAGGCCGCCATGGTGACGCGCGGCTTCGTCGAATTGCGCCGCATCGGTGCTGCCTTCGGCGCCAAACCGGAAACGCTGATGGGACTTTCCGGCCTCGGCGACCTGCTGCTCACCTGCTCGTCCGCCCAGTCGCGCAATTTCGCCTACGGGCTGGCGCTGGGGCAAGGCAAGCCACTTGCCGGGCTGCCCTTGGCCGAAGGTGTGCCGACGGCGGCGATCGCCGCCCGCATCGCCACCGAACGCAAGATCGACGCGCCGATCATCACCGCCGTCGCCGCCATACTGGACGGCACGATCACCATCCGCCAGGCTGTGTCGGCGCTGATGACAAGGCCGTTGAAGACCGAAACTGACGTCTAACCTCGAACGATCCGGAGATGGAAAGATGCTGTTTGCGTTGATTTGCAAGGACAAGCCTGGAAACCTGCAGGTGCGGCTCGATACGCGGCCCGAGCATGTTGCCTTCCTGGAAGGATTGAACGGCGAGAAGAGGCTGGCTTTCGCCGGTCCGTTCCTCGACGCTGACGGCAAGCCGAACGGCAGCCTCGTCGTGGTCGAGGCGCCCGATCTGGCCGCAGCACAAGCGCTGTCGGCGGCAGACCCCTACGCCAAAGCCGGGCTGTTCGAAAGCGTCGAGATCCGGCAATGGAATTGGACCTTCAACAAGCCGGCGAGCGCATGACCGTTCGTTTGCGCCGCCCCTCATCCGCCTGCCGGCACCTTCTCCCCGTGAAGAACGGGGAGAAGGGACAGTTGCAGCGCTGGCGAACCCCTCTCCCCGTCCTTACGGGGAGAGGGTAAGGGTGAGGGGCGGCGCCGACTTCAACAATGCTGAACTGACAAACGGCAACTAGGACAACTGAGATGAACTACTGGCTGTTCAAATCCGAACCCTCGGTCTTCTCCTTCGAAGCGCTGAAGGCGAAGGGCAAGGCGGGCACGCAATGGGACGGCGTGCGCAATTATGCGGCGCGCAACAACATGAAGGCGATGCAGATCGGCGACCTCGGCTTCTTCTACCATTCCAACGACGGGCTCGATGTGGTCGGCATCGTCGAGGTCTGCGCGCTGGCCCATCAGGACACGACATCAGACGATCCACGTTGGGAATGCGTCGATATCCGCGCCGTCAAGGACGTGCCGAAGCCGGTGACGCTGGAACAGGTCAAGGCCAATCCCAAGCTTGCCGAGATGGCGCTGGTCCGGCTCGGACGGCTTTCCGTCCAGCCGGTGACGCCGGCCGAATGGAAAGAGGTCTGCCGCATGGGCGGCCTGACGCCGGCTCCGTGACGGCGCTGACGCCAAACAGCGCGAAAAACTTCATCCTCGACAACACGGCGCTGATGGCGCCGCCGCATGTGCCGGAGATCCTGCTGCATCTGGCCGACGAGGCACATGAATTGTGGCAGCGGACCGAGGACGAACTGGCCGAAATCGGTCTGCCGCCGCCTTTCTGGGCCTTCGCCTGGGCCGGCGGCCAGGGCCTTGCCCGCTACATCCTCGACAATCCGTCTGATGTGCAGGGCAAGCGCGTGCTCGACTTTGCCTCCGGTTCCGGCCTTGTCGCCATTGCCGCAGTGAAGGCCGGCGCGGCAGAGGTGATCGCCGCTGACATCGATCCGTTCTGCGCGACCGCGATCCGCCTCAACGCCGAGGCCAATGGCGTCGGGATAAAGTTCCTCGGCTCGGACTGCATCGGAACCGATGCTGGCTGGGATGTGGTTCTGGCCGGCGACGTCTTCTACGACAAATCCTTCGCCGACAGGCTGATGCCATGGTTCGCGACGCTGAAGGCGCGCGGCGCCGGCATCATCGTCGGAGATCCCGGCCGTTCCTATATGCCGAAAGCAGGACTGGAGCCGCTTGCCGTCTACGAAGTGGCGGTAACCCGGGCGCTGGAAGATGCTCTGGTCAAGCGCACGACCGTCTGGCGGTTTGCTTGACGGCATCGCCGAACAGGCGTTCCATCACGCATCGATTTTGAGAATACGCATGTCGTTGTCCCAAAACCGCCGGGCACCTCCGGTTCGGGCCCGGGGGCATGCTTTTGGGCGACATGCTTCCGGGGAGGGAAATCATGGATTTTTCAGCAGTGAACTGGCTGGCGGTGATCGTCGCCGCCGTGGTGGCGTGGTTGTTCGGTGCTGCATGGTACATGGGCTTGAGTAAGCCCTGGCTCAAGGCCGCCAAGCTTGATCCGGCGACCATGAGTAAATCGCCGCTGCCCTTCGTCATCAGCTTCATTGCGGAACTTATCATGGCGCTCGTCATGTCCCTGATTATCGGAGCGATGACCGGTAGCGAACCGAGCCTCGTTGCCGGGCTCGTCTTCGGCTTCGTTCTCTGGCTCGGATTCGTCGCCACGACGTTATCCGTCAATCATCGCTACGAAGGGTTCGGCTGGGACCTGACCATCATAGACTGCGGCCACTGGCTCGGCGTGCTGCTCATCATCGGCGCGGTGATCGGCTGGTTCGGCGCGGCGGATATCGCGGGCTGACCCTGCCGTCACGAAATAATGCATGTCGCGCAAAAGCATGCCCTCGGGCCCTGACCCGAGGGTGTGCAGCGGACGCGCTTTAGTCGACGACCACCGGCTGATCACTCAGAGCGACCTAAAGCTCATCCAGGCGTCGGGTCCGGCTGCGGGTTGTGAACTTCGTTCAGGAGCCAATCCCTGAACGCCACGATCCTGGCGTCGTTGGCGGATGCGATGGGATAGACCAGGAAGTAGGCGAAGTCGGGCGGAACCCTGATGCCAAGTTCGAAGGGCCGGATCAACCGGCCTTCGGAAAGGTCGTTTGCCACCATGGCAAAATCGGCGAGTGCGACCGCATTGCCGTCGAGTGCGGCCTGAACGGCGTCGGTCGAGGTGCCGAACACGATCGTCCGGCTGTCGTCGAAATCGTCGACGCCGGCCGCCGCCATCCACATCCGCCAATTCGGCCACGTTACGCCCTGTCGCGCCCACTCGATATGGGCGAGCGTGTGATGGAAGAGATCGCGCGGCTCGCGCAGCGGCGGGCCCGAGGCCAGCAGGCCGGGGCTGCACACAGGGATGATGATGTTGTCGAACAGCCGGTGGGTGCAAAGGCCCGGATATTTTCCCGCGCCGAATCGGATGCCGACATCGACGTCGTCGAGGTCGAAATCGCGCAATTCGGAGGCAATGTCGAAGCGGAGCTCGATGCCCGGCCGCTGCTTGCGAAAATCATCGACGCGCCGCATCAGCCATTTTGTCGCGAACTGGGCGTCGAGGGTCACTTTCAGCAGCGCCGTTCCGCGCGCCATCTTGTGCGCCCGTGAGACGGCCCGGCCAAGCAGGTCGAGCGCATCGGTCGAGGCCTCGAACAGCACCGCGCCCGCCTCCGTCAGCCGGATCGTGCGGCTGGTGCGCGTGAACAGCACGATGCCGAGCTGATCCTCGATTTCCTTGATCTGGTGGCTCACCGCAGCCGGCGTCAGGCCGAGCTCATCGGCGGCGCGGGTGAAATTGAGGTGCCGGGCGGCCGCCTCCAGCGTCCTCAGTGCACGGGTTCCCGGCAGCAGGCGAGCCATCACAGTAGGACGAGGAGAGGCCGGTCGAGCATTTCCAATCCTCAAATAAAATTTGAAGATGCTGAGAAAACTACTCGTTTCTCGTTTTAATTTCAATCCGGCATGATGGGACCATCGAAATAACATCAAACCGGATTTGATACCCGGAGAAGCGGATTGCACCATGTCTCACATTGCCTTGAGCTCTGAAACCATCCGCCCTGCCTGGCTGCGCGCGACGCTTGACTGGTTTCGCCATGCGAAAGTTGCGATCACCCTCCCGCATGAGTACGTCGACGATCTTCCGGACCGCCAATTGCACGACATCGGCGCTGAACGCAAAGATGTCGCGCGCGCGATGGACCGGGAACTCGGCCGGTTGGGTCTTCTCGACATCGGCTGGCAGAGGCCGGGCAGTAGGGCAGTAGGGCAGTAGGGCAGTAGGGCAGTAGGGCAGTAGGGCAGTAGGGCAGTAGAAAAACGAAAAGGCAAGCGACACGCACGCGCAATCCTACTGACACTTTCTTCCTACCCTATTCCCCTACTGCCCTACTGCCCTACTCCCCTATTCCCCTACCTCACCACCCTCATCACCGTGCGGTCCGACAGCAGCGGCAACAGCCGGGCCATCGTGCGTGCCGTCACCGCGACGCAGCCTTGCGTCGGCGTGAAGCCGGGGCGCGCCAGATGAAAGAAGATGGCGCTGCCGCGCCCGCGGCGGCGCGGCGAAATGTTCCAGTCGAGCACCAGGCAGGCATCATAGAGCCGATCGGTGCGCAGCATCCGTTCGTGGCTGGCGCCATAGGGAATCTTGACCGGACGGTTGTAGTTGCGGTCCTCAGGTACTTCGCACCAACCGAGATCGGGACCGATCGGCGTCATCGCCAGCCGGGTTTTGCGGCCGCCGGAAAAATGATCGTTACGGAAATATCCCGACAGGATCCGCATCGACCCAAGCGGCGTGGCGCCATCGCCTTCGCGCTTGCCGGCCGATATGCCGCCGCGTCCCAGCGCACATGAAAACACCAGTTTGCCAGCCTGCAGAAGCCCCTGGCTGGCGTGGCCGGGCCTGGCGCGCACCGTGAGAACACGAAGCCCTTTTCGCAAAAATGCGCTCGCCTCATTGCACACGCGTTTTTTCTTGTATGATCGTGCCACGGAACAAATCATTGTGATCGGCTGTTGTGTCGGTCAGCTTCCGCATAAACAGGCAGCGGTCAACTGAATTTTCTTTTCAAAACAACGGATTGATCATGACTTCACGCACCATTCTGATCGTCGATGACGATGACGACCTGCGCGGCACGCTCGTCGAGCAATTGTCTCTCTATGAGGAATTCGACGTCCTGCAGGAATCAACTGCCGCCAAAGGTGTCGCCACGGCCCGCGGCGGCCTCATCGATCTGCTCATCATGGATGTCGGCCTCCCCGATATGGATGGCCGCGAGGCAGTGAAGATACTGCGCAAGGGCGGCTACAAGTCGCCCATCATCATGCTGACGGGACACGACACCGATTCCGACACGATTCTCGGCCTCGAAGCCGGCGCCAACGACTATGTGACCAAGCCGTTCCGCTTCGCGGTTCTCTTGGCCCGCATCCGTGCCCAGCTCCGCCAGCATGAGCAGAGCGAAGACGCCACCTTTTCGGTCGGCCCCTACACTTTCAAGCCCAGCCAGAAGCTTCTGATCGACCAGCGCGGCGCCAAGGTGCGGCTGACCGAAAAGGAAGCCTCGATCATCAAGTATCTCTATCGCGCCGACCAGAAGGTGGTGACGCGCGACGTGCTGCTCGAGGAAGTCTGGGGCTACAATTCCGGCGTCACCACGCACACGCTGGAAACCCATGTCTATCGGCTGCGCCAGAAGATCGAGCGCGATCCTTCTAACGCAGAAATTCTTGTGACAGAAAGTGGCGGCTACAAGCTGGTTCCTTAAACATTTAATCATTCAATCAGCGGTCGGGGCAGGGGCCGCTTTCGGGTACGATCCTGAGACTGGAGGTGGTTCTGGATCGAGCTCGCCGACGCATCGGACCAAAATCGGAATCGATTTTGAAAAGCGTCGATTTCAAAGCGTTAGAGCGTCCTTTGCGCGTCCAAAGGGAGGCTCGGCGCTGTAAGGGAGGGATTGGACTGGCCGTTCGGGGACATAGCTAGATGGCGTTGGATGACGACATCCGCATCCTGTCCACCGTGAGGCTCTTCGAGGGCTTCACGGAGGAACAGTTGCGTCTGCTCGCCTTTGGCGCGGAAACCACCAGGTTGCAGGCCGACCACAAGCTCTACCGCGAGGACGATGAAGCCGATTGCGCCTATATCGTCGTTAGCGGGCGCATCGTGCTCTATCGCGAGCAGGATGGCGCCCGCGTGCCGATAGGCACGGCCGGCCCCGGTACGATGCTGAGCGAACTGGCGCTGATCGCCGACACCAACCGGCTGACCAGCGCATCCGCCGAGATCGATTCGGAAGTGCTGCGGCTCAGCCGCAAGATGTTCCACCGCATCCTGGAGGAATATCCCGATATCGCGGTCCATCTGCACCAGCGCATCTCCGAGGATTTTCAGGAATTGATCCGGCGCATCGAGAAACTGGCGCCGCGTTTCGACAACTGAGCGGGCAGCGGTGGTACGGACTTCTGAACGCCGGAGGGACAGCGCCCCATAGGCGCTAACTTAGGGGTAGACTGGTGGAATCGAGATGTGATTCCTAGGCCAGATGCAAAGGAATGATTCCA